>JBAWYY010000208.1:0-5435 GCA_037143285.1 Alphaproteobacteria bacterium
GGAGACCGTCTCCACCGATTACGACACCTCCGACCGTCTCTATTTCGAATCGCTCACCGCCGAGGACGTGATCGAGATCCTCGAGCGGGAAAAGACCAATGGCGTCTTGAAGGGCGTGATCGTCCAATTCGGCGGGCAGACGCCGCTGAAACTCGCGCGCGCCTTGGAAGAAGCCAATATCCCGATCCTCGGCACTTCGCCCGATGCCATCGACCTTGCCGAGGACCGCGATCGGTTCAAGCGCCTCCTCGACAAGCTGCACCTGAAGCAGCCGAAGAACGGCATCGCCTATTCGGTGGAACAGGCGCGCTTGATCGCCGCCGATCTCGGTTATCCCCTGGTCGTTCGCCCGTCCTATGTGCTGGGCGGTCGCGCCATGCAGATCATCCGCGAGGATGGTCAGCTTGGCGATTACCTGCTTGGCACCTTGCCCGAGCTCGTGCCGGCGGACGTAAAAGCGCGCTATCCCAACGACAAGACCGGCCAGATCAACACGGTGCTGGGCAAGAACCCGCTGCTGTTCGATCGCTATCTGTCGGATGCGATCGAGGTGGATGTGGACTGCCTCGCCGACGGCAAGACCTCCTTCGTCTGCGGCATCATGGAGCATATCGAGGAAGCCGGTATCCACTCGGGCGACAGCGCCTGCTCGCTGCCGCCCTATTCGCTGAAGGCCTCGGTGTTGGAAGAGCTGGAGCGCCAGACCAAGGCGCTCGCACTTGCGCTCGATGTCGGCGGCTTGATGAACGTGCAATATGCCATCAAGGACGGCGATATCTATGTGCTCGAAGTCAATCCGCGCGCCTCGCGCACGGTGCCCTTCGTCGCCAAGGTGGTGGGCAAGCCCATCGCCAAGATCGCCTCGCGGGTGATGGCGGGCGAGAGCCTTGCCTCCTTCAACCTGACCAACGAGCCCTTCGACCATATTGGCGTCAAGGAAGCGGTCTTCCCCTTCGCGCGCTTCCCCGGCGTTGATGTGGTGCTCGGCCCTGAGATGAAATCAACCGGCGAGGTGATGGGTCTCGACCGCACCTTCGCCACCGCCTTTGCCAAGAGCCAGCTCGGCGCGGGTACCCGCATCGCGACTTCGGGCACTGTGTTCATCTCTGTGCGCGATGAAGACAAGGTTCGCATTCTCGACACCGCGCTGATGCTGCATGGGCTCGGCTTCAAGATCATCGCGACCTCTGGCAATCAGCGGTTCCTGGTCGAGAACGGCGTGCCGACGACGAAGATCAATAAGGTGCTGGAAGGCCGGCCCCATATTGTCGATGAGATCAAGAATGGCCGGGTGCAATTGGTGTTCAACACCACCGAGGGTGCGCAGGCGTTGGCCGATAGTCGGTCGCTCCGTCGGGCGGCCCTCTTGCAGAAGGTCCCCTACTACACCACACTTGCAGGGGCCATGGCCGCTGCACAGGGCATTAAGGCAACGCTCGAAGGGGACCTGGAAGTTCGAGCCTTGCAGGACTATTTCGCCTGAGAGGGTGAAGCTTCGCCAGTTGGCGACTTTGGCATCGTGACGACGCAGAGGGTTCGGGCGACCGGCCTCCAGCGCCTTTTGTTTCTTTAATCGAGGCATGACGCAGATGGTCGAGAAGGTTCCGGTGACGCCCGCGGGCTTCGCTCGCTTAGAGGCGGAACTGAAGGAGCGGCAGCAGGTAATGCGCGGGCGCATTATCGAAGCCATCGCCGAGGCGCGAGCCCATGGCGACCTCTCAGAGAATGCTGAATATCACTCCGCCAAAGAGCAGCAGTCGCTGAACGAAGGGCGCATTGCCGAGCTTGAGAGCATCATCTCGCGCGCCGAGCAGATCGACGCGACCAAGATGAGCGGCGATGTCGTCAAATTCGGCGCGACCGTGACCCTCTATGACGAGGATTTGGACCAGGAAAAGGTCTGGCAGATCGTCGGCGACCCGGAAGCGGACGCCAAAGCCGGCCGCATTTCCATCTCCTCACCGCTCGCCCGCGCCATGATCGGCAAGAAAGTCGGCATGACTTTCGAGCTCTCAGCACCGAAGGGCGCGAAGAGCTATGAAATCGTGGCGGTGAAGTGGGTGTAATCGGCAGGTGCCGATTAAGGCTATGATAAAGGCCTTAGCCGAGGAAAGTGCCATGGTCGCGGATGAGCGGGAAGCGCTGACACGGCAATATGCTGCCGGTGAGATCACGTGGTGGACCCTACGAGATCGCGGCCTCGATAACTATGTCGAAGTCCTGGGCCAGCTTGGAAAGCTTGGTCTTCGCCCGCCGATCGCTCGCGACGAGGGCCCCAATATGGCTGCGCGCAGCCGTGGGCGAACGCTTATCCGCGACGCTCTGAAAACGCACCTCCCGTGAACCGCCCCTTCGCTCTCATCGTCACCGATACGTCGCCGCTCCTGACGTTGGTCTTGGCTGACTCGCTCGACGTGTTGCTTCGTCCGGGATTGCCGATCAGCATCCCCGATGCTGTCTATGTCGAGGCGACACGGGTTCGTGGGTCGCCAGGCGCCGACCAAATCGTGGCCTGGATCAACGCCCATCTGGATTGGGTTCGGATTGTCCCGACCGATATCGGCATCGACCAGCAACGTCGTCTGGAAGAAGGGCGGTCAATCCGCGGCTTGGGCGAGCAAGCGGCTCTTGAAGCGCTTGAGCGGTTCTTGCGCAGCAATCCGACCGCAGAAGCCTTGCTCTTGTTCGAGGACAGCGACGTTCAGAAGCGCCGTGCGGTTGTCGATGAGCGCGTGAGCCTCATCAGCACTGGCGAGTTCTTACGCGAACTGGAAGCGGCTGGATTGATCCAATCGACGGACCACATCCTTGATCGGGCAACCGCTCGGGGCCGCAATGTCGCGAGATTGCGTGAGATCGGCGACCATGATCCGACGCGAGAACGCTTGCGCGACCAGATGGTCCGTCGACGAGATGCCCCGCCCACGAAACGCTGAATGAGACGGCGACATTGAGACGTGCAAACGCAGAGCGGAGCACACAAAAAGTCTTACCTGGTCGCGCCGTCAGCCACCATCGCCATAGGCACTCACCCGCCGAGCGCTGCCTTCACCAGCGGGCTTGCCTTGGCAAAGTCCATCTGGCCGGCGAAGCGGGTTTTCAGTTCCGCCATCACCTTGCCCATGTCTTTGAGGCCGGCCGCACCGATATCGGCGACAACAGTGCCGATGGCGGCGGCAGTTTCCGCCTCGCTCATCTGCTTCGGCAGGAAGCCCGCGATGATCGCGATCTCCTCTTCCTCCTGCTGGACGAGGTCGGGGCGATTGCCCTCCGCATAGATCTTGGCGCTGTCCTGGCGCTGCTTGGTCATTTTCTGCAGGAGGCCGAGGATATCGTCCTCGGAAATCTTCTCCTTGCCGAGCCCGCGCGCTTCGATGTCGCGGTCTTTCAGCGCGGCCTGAATGAGCCGGATCGTGGAAATGCGGCGCTTGTCACCGGCCTTCATCGCCTCTTTGAGGTCATTCATGAACGTGTCGCGCAGGGACATGGCGGATCTCCGGTGTGATCGTAACGCAAGAACAGCGAAACGGCAGGGCGTGAGCAGCGTCAAGCCCCTGAATTCTCTGGCGAACAACGCCTGTCGAGGGTTGACTGTCTCATCCCACGACCTTAACTGCGGACACCAAGGTCTGGCTCAAGACGATGTCATCGCCGCGTGAGCCTGATAGACCATGACCGAGGGCTTCTCAAGCGCGCGATCACGCGGCCTGAACCCGCCCTCTCGCCACAGGAGTGCGCCATGACCGGATGGACCGAGCCAAAGCCCACCGCCCTCCTGGTGCTGGCTGATGGGACTGTGCTTGAAGGCTTCGGCCTCGGCGCTGATGGGGTTGCGGAGGGCGAGGTCTGCTTCAACACCGCCATGACCGGCTATCAGGAGATCCTCACCGATCCCTCCTATGCCGGCCAGATCATCACCTTCACCTTCCCCCATATCGGCAATGTCGGCACCAACGAAGACGACATCGAGACCGTGAATATGGCGGCCTCCCATGGCGCGACTGGCCTTGTTTTGCGCGCGCCCATCACCGATCCCTCGAATTATCGCTCGCATGCGCATCTCGACAACTGGCTGAAGCGGCGCGGCATCGTCGGCATTTCCGGCATCGATACCCGCGCCTTGACCGCGCTCATCCGCGACAAGGGCATGCCCAATGCCGTGATCGCCCATGCGGTGTCTGGCGTGTTCGATGTGGCAGCGCTGAAGGCTCGCGCGGCCGGGCTTGCCAGCATGGACGGGCAGGACCTCGTGCCCGGCGTCACCTCGCAGCAGCGCTATCCGTGGACCGAGACCACTTGGGTTTGGAACGAGGGCTATGGTGCGCAGGACGAGGCCACTCGTCATGTGGTCGCCATCGATTACGGCGTGAAGCGCAACATCCTGCGCTTGCTCGCCAATTCCGGCTGCAAGGTGACGGTTGTTCCGGCCACTGCCAGCGCGGAAGAGGTTCTGGCGCTGAAGCCCGATGGCGTGTTCCTGTCCAATGGGCCGGGCGATCCGGCGGCCACCGGCACCTATGCCGTGCCGGTCATTCGGGCGGTTCTGGACAAGAAGATCCCGACCTTCGGCATTTGCCTGGGCCATCAGATGCTCGGTCTTGCGGTCGGTGCCACCACCATGAAGATGCATCAGGGCCATCACGGCGCGAACCATCCGGTGAAGGATCTCGACACCGGCAAGGTGGAAATCACCTCGATGAATCACGGCTTTGCGGTGAATGAGGCGAGCCTGCCCGCTCATGCGCGTCCGACCCATATCTCGCTGTTCGATGGGTCCAATGCCGGCATTGCGCTCACCGATCGGCCGGCCTTCTCGGTGCAATATCACCCGGAAGCGAGCCCTGGGCCGATGGACAGCCATTATCTCTTCGCCCGCTTCGTGGCGATGATGGATGCGGCCAAAGCGGCCTAAGTGGCGATGCGACGGCGCCGCTAAGACGCCGTCGCAGTGTGTTTGTCTCAGAGCCGATCGACGCGCACGCGGCCAACGCCGCGCTGGATCAAGCCGATATGGCGCGCGGCACCGCGCGAGACATCGACGATGCGGCCACGCACGAAGGGTCCGCGATCGACGATGGTGACGACGACAGCACGACCATTGGTGAGATTGGTGACGCGCACCTTGGTACCGCAGGGATAGCTGCGATGGGCGGCGGTCATGGCCTCGGGGTTCATGCGCTGACCACAGGCCGTGCGACCGGGCAATTGGTACCAGGAGGCAAGCCCCGTGTTGGCTTTGGCCTCGGGCATGGGAGCAAAGGCTGCAAAAGCAGCGCAGGCGGCGATCAGCCGCGCGGGACTCATCATCTTGTGGGGTTCTCGTCTGTCAGGGTGGCGTCAGCGTGACGGCTCACCGGATCCATTCGGGCGGACGGATAAAGCATCGGCCGCCGGCGATGGCAAGGTCTTTAGCCGGAGAATGGGACGAGAATGAG
>JBAWYY010000209.1:0-5422 GCA_037143285.1 Alphaproteobacteria bacterium
TTCGAGGGCTGAGGGCATGAAGCGGTCCAAATGACCCGCGCACCCGACCACGGCGAGCGGGCGAGGGTCAAGTCGGGCAAATGGCTGGCGGCTGAGGGTCATCCCGAAACACGTGCCAGACAGACAAGGAGACTTAAGCCCCTGCGCCGATAGTCGGCAAAGTCGTTAGTTTCGCGCAGGCATCCCTTGTTTCTGAGCGAACCCATTGGTGAAATAGTCGATCATCATTTTTGCGACCCCAGAACATCTTGTATCGATATTCTGGAATTAAAATTGGAATCTCCAGCAGCGTTATCGCCGTACTTTGCTGAAGCCTGCGCGCTCCGACCTCAGGAATTGTTAGGATGAGATCTGTCCCCAAAATGATTGACGGCGCCGATAGGAAGTAAGGAATCTTGAGCCGCTGTTGCCGCGACAAGCCGAGCCCGATCAATTCCTTGTCGATGATATTCATGCGCGAGGCGACGACCGTGATTACGGCATGAGGAAATGCAACGATATCGCTAATCGTCACGGCTCGACGCCTCGCGAGCGGATGGCGTGCGTCGACTGCAAAAACCAAACGATCTGAAAACAGGTTTGTCCATTGCAAGTCCGGAAACGGGTCTTGGCCGCCCAGCGCGATATCGAGGGTGCCCGCGTCAAGTTGTCGCGCTGTTTCGTTTGACCATGGGTGCACTTCGACAGTCACATTCGGTGCCGAATGCGTGATCTGTCGAAGGAGTTCGGGCAAGATAACCAAAGCCCCATAGTCTGTTGTCGCTATGCGAAGAATGCCGCTGAAGCGTGTCACATCGAAATTTGGCGGCACAATCAATCGATGCGCCTGAGCAAGCAACTGGCGCAAAGGCTCTGCCAATGTTTCGGCCTTTGCCGTTGGGGTCATCGTGTGCCGGCCGCGGACGAAGAGCGGGTCGTTCAGCGCCTCACGCAGCCTTGTCAATGAGTGGCTGATCGCTGATTGGCTGAGATTGAGCCGCTCAGCCGCGCGGGTGACGCTTCGCTCTTCCAACAGCACGTGAAGCGTCAGAAGGAGGTTAAGGTCAAAATTCCTCAATTCGTTTTCGTTCATATTAAAGTTCATATCATATCATTTTACTCATGACAAATTTTGAGAGAACTATTGCTCCAGCAAACAGCAAAGGAGCAGTATATGCCAAAAAATGTGATCATAACGGGATCGTCTAGCGGCATCGGCGCAGGGATTGCCAAATATCTTGGCGCTCATTCCAATAATATTGTTGTCAATTATGCTGGAAACGAAGCCGAGGCCGAGGCAGTTGTTGAATTAATTAAGAGCAGTGGCGGCAATGCCATCTCGGTTAAGGGCGATGTTACAAAGCCAGCTGACATTTCAAATCTCTTTGACGCGGCTGAAAACGCTTTTGGGCCCGTCGACGCTCTCGTCAACAATGCCGGTCGCGCGGTACGCAAGCCCTTGGCGGAGCTCACCGACGACGACTTTGCGACGGTGTTCGACACCAATGTGAAGGGTGCATTTAACGCGATGCGGGAGGGTGCCCGCCGGATTGTCGACGGCGGACGCATCATCAACATCTCGATGAGCTATCAGGGCGCCCCCATCCCCGGCTACGGCATCTATACGGCAAGTAAGGCCGCCGTCGAACAGATGACGATGACTGCGGCAAAAGAACTTGGAAGCCGCCATATTCGCGTGAATGCCTTGCGGCCAGGTCCGACCCGGACCCCGCTCTTCTTGCACGGCAAGACCCCTGACCTGATCAAGCAATTCGAAGGCATGGTCGCGCTTGGTCGCTTGGGCGAACCGGAAGACATTGCACGGATGGTCGCCTTCCTCATCAGCGACGAGGGCGGGTGGATCACCGGCCAGTGCATCGGCGTGAACGGCGGCTACTGGTAGCCAACGGTTCAAAGCAGCGACAGTCGATTTTCACCCAACACGAAAGCCTCATCATTATGGCACGGAAAGTTATCGTCATCACGGGCGCAGCAACCGGTTTTGGGCGCTTGGCCGCCGAAATGCTCGCGGAAGCCGGGCATATCGTCTACGCAACGATGCGCGGCATCGAAGGCCGCAATGCCGGTCCAGCCGCGGAACTCAATGCAGTTTCCAAGGCGAAGGGTTTGGAACTTCATGCCTTGGAGCTGGACGTTCTCTCGGATGAGTCAGCCAAAAAGGCGGCTGAACGGGTCACGATGGAACAGAACCGCATTGACGTTGTTATCAATAATGCGGGGATGTTGGTCATCGGTGTCACGGAAGCGTTCACGCCGGAGCAACTGCTCCACGTGTTCGATACGAATGCGGTCAGTTGGCTGCGGGTGAACCGGGCATTCCTTCCCTTGATGCGCCGGCAGGGTGACGGGCTCCTGCTCTATGTCGGCAGTGTCACCAGTCGCATTCTGTCGCCGTTCCAGGGGCCCTATGTGGCCAGCAAGGCCGCCGGTGATGCCTTGGCCGAGACCATGCATTATGAAAACTCACGCTATGGCATTGACTCGGTCATCGTCATGCCGGGCGCTTACACCAGCGGCACCAATCATTTCGGCGGAGCACAGCACGCAGCCGACGAGGCGGTCGCGGCCCAGTATGATCGCATCAATGATCTGCCGCCGAAACTAGCGGCGCGCCTCGATAGCTTGAACATCCCCGGACGCCGCACCGACGCGGCGGAAATTGCCGAAAAGATCCGCGATGTGATTGCGTTGCCTAAAGGCACACGCCCATTTCGGATCGTCGTTGACCCCCAGCATCATGGGGCCGAAGAGATCAATGCCGTCGCGACAGAGAGACAAACCGATTTCATGGGGCGCTTCGGGATTGCTGATCTCATGAAGGTCACGTGAAGCTGCCGGCTCGCGCATCACTCAAGAAAAGGCGAATTCCCGGAATCGCGATTTCGCCTGAAACAAAACAGCCCGGCCTTACGTAATTACCGGACAAGGGCGAGAATCCATGTCGCGCGAACGAGTCTCCGGCCAAGCGTTGGTGCCGTTAGACTCTCCGCGACTGTGACTTCATCTCGTCTCGCGTGTGGTTAAGAAGAGAGGTCGCGCAGGCGATAGTCTGCGCGAACAGGGGCGATGGAGTTCTATCAAATCCGCTACTTTGTTGCGGTCTGCGAATTGAAGAATTTTACCCGCGCGGCGGAGCGCTGCCACGTCTCCCAGCCGGCGCTCACCCGGGCGATCCATTCGTTGGAGACCGAGCTTGGTGGGGCCTTGATCATTCGTGGCGGCAAGGAAACGCGGCTGACCCCGCTCGGCGAACTGGTGCTGCCGACCTTGACCGACATGCTGAAGCTGACCCAAGACGCGAATATGGCCGCGCGCCACCATCGCGCCGAACCGCGACCGCGCCTGCGCATGGCGGTGGACGGATCGGTCGGGCCTGATCTGCCCACGCGCTTGTTGGCGCGGCTCGCCAAGGTCTTACCGAAAGTCGAGATCGAGGTGGTCGTCGGCACCGCGATTGGCACCATCGATCACCTCATCGCGGGCGATGCCGATATGGCGCTGAGCTGCCAGGCGATCGGTGACAGTGATCGGCGCCTCAACGCCGTGCCGCTGTTTCGCGAACAGATGATGCTGGTGATGCCGGACGGTCATCGGCTGGCTGAGAAGAGCGCCGTGCGCGTCGATGACCTCGCCGACGAGCCCTTGATCGTGGTCGGTCGCGACGAGGGTCAAAGCGAAGCCGAGCAGGTGCTCAAGGCCCATGGTGTGGCGGTGCATGATCTCCATCGCTGCGACAGCGACACCTGGGCGCAAAGTATGATCTCTGCGCGACTGGGGCTAGGCATCATGCCGGAGCAACAGATGATACCCCCCGGTCTCATCAAGCGCCCCTTCTCCGGCGCAGGCGTCTGGCGCTCCGTGTCGCTCATCACCGTGCGGCAGCGGCCGGGCACCATCGAGGTTGGTGCGCTGGTGCGGGAAATGGCTCGCTTCGATTGGACCATGCGCAATGCCGGCCCATCCGTGGTCGCCGCGTTAGAGATGGAGCGGATGGCAGAAACAGCGATGCGAACCTGAGGCAACTGCGAGGACTAGCGCTCAGGATGATTAGCCACGAAAGCCGCTCAACAGCGGGTCGAGATCGAATTCTGCTGCGAGAAAGTCAATCGCGGCGCGGACTTTCGGCGCCAGGAACCGCCGCGAGGGATAGACCACGCTGATCGGCTGGGGTTTCGGCTCCCAGTCCTTCAACAAGGCCACGAGGCGGCCGCTCTCGATCTCCTTGTCGACGAAATGCCACACCGGGACATAGCCGATGCCGAGCCCTTCGAGGATGGCCGCGCGCACGCCCTCGGTATTGGTCATTTTCACCCGGCCCTTCACGGGTACCACCACTTGGTCCCGGTCGGTGTCGAAGGTCCAGTTCGCGCCTGCGGCCAGCTGACCGTAGATGACGCAGTCGTGGTTTTTCAGGTCGTCGGGCGTTTGCGGCGTGCCGGCGCGGGCGAGGTAGTCGGGCGTTGCCACCACGAGGCGCCGACTGGTGCCGATGCGTCGGGCGACGAGGCCGGGATCGCGGACCTCGCCGACGCGGATGGCAAGGTCGATGCCCTCTTCCACCAGATCGGAGAAGCCATCGTTCATCATCAGCTCGACATTGAGGTCGGGATAGCGCGCCAAGAGCCGTGGTAATTTCGGCACCAAGTGCAAACGCCCCAGCACGACGGCCGACGCGAGCCTCAAGGTGCCGGAGGGTTTGCCGCGCCTACGACCGACAGCGCTTTCGGCCTCTGCCAAAGTCTCAAGGCTACGCAGCGCGTGGTCGTAGAACAGCCGGCCGTCTTCGGTGAGGGTCAAGGAGCGCGTGGTGCGCTGGAACAAGAGGCAGCCCAAATGCTCTTCCAAGTGAGCAATCTGGCGCGAGATGGTCGGCTGGGAGGTGTTGAGCTCGTCGGCCACCGCCGTGAAGGAACCGGCTTCGACCACGCGGGTGAATGTTCGGAAAAGTGCAACGAGATCAGCCATTCATCCAGTCTACGTATGAATGTTCTGTCCGCAAGCCCCGTTCTGCTGATGCCGCTCATGGTAGAGAAGAACGGTCATGGCGCTGCTGCCTTTTCCCCAATCGAGGACAACCATCATGGCTCTCCAAACCGAACTCGACACCTTTCGCACCAGCTGGGAGGCCCGCGTCGGCGAACAAATCGCCGCCATGATGACGGGCGATATCGAGGTTCTCCGCCACAGCGGCCTGCTTGAGCGTGCGGCCAAGCCTGGTGATCTGTTGCCTCACGCGCCAGGTCTCGTTGACAGCCATGGCGCGCCCTTTGATCTCGCGACGCTTGCGGCCTCTGTCCCGACCATCATCACCTTCTATCGCGGCGGTTGGTGCCCCTATTGCAATATCGAACTGCGGGCGTATCAGGCGCTTTTGCCGGACATCCATGCCGCAGGCGGCCAGCTTGTAGCGATCTCGCCGGAA
>JBAWYY010000210.1:0-5408 GCA_037143285.1 Alphaproteobacteria bacterium
AGCGCTGCTGAGCGGTTCACGGTGACATCAGAGACCGCGGTGATGGTCGAAGGTGCGGGAAGCCCCCGCCGAGCGGACAGATTCGTGTTCGTCACGAGATGCTCCCCCTAGAACCTGCGAGCCTCTGACTGCCACACCAAAGAGGCACTGGAGCGCAAAGGTTCCCCAATCCGGGCGGAGTGTATATCCGTTAAAATACAATCAGAAATAGTTCAGGGGGCCTATCTCTCCTGGCTCCATGCCATGTTGAAGGGCGAGGGCAGGATTAAGATGACACGAGCCAGCGCTGACGCACGGCCTGGGGTCGCGCAAGGGCAACCCCAGGCCATGCAGTCGTCAGACCCTGTCGACTTAATCAGCTCCGGCCCTGCCAGGACGGCATGGGGAGGACGGGATCGGTCACCGCCACCGCTTGCGGGAAGACAACCGTCGGCACGCGGCGGATGTTCTGGACCACCGCCGAGCCGATATTGGGGTTTTGGCCCTTGGCATCGAACTGGATCGGGCCGCCGATCATCACATGCTCGGCAATATTGGTCGCGCGGATCGCCTCCATGAGCACCGGGCCGGCGGTGGTGCCGGCACGCTTGAAGCCGTCGGCTGCGATCAAGATCGCCTCGAAGGTGAGGCCGGCATTGAAGCCATCCACCGCAAAGCGATTATTGGGGTGAAGCTTGCGGAACTCAGCTTCAAGCCGTGTGGTCATGGCCGATTTCGGGTTCACCCAGGGCAGGTTGAACATCACGAAGTCGGAAAGCGGCCCAAGCGCCTGATAGAATTCTTCATCATAGAGGCCGGGCGAGCCGGGCGAGATGATCGCCTTCGGCTCGAAGCGCTGGCGCACCATGTCGCGCACGAGCTTGATGGCATCGCCTGCGCGCGTCACGACGAGCACGAGATCGGGTGCCAGCGCCCTCATTCGGGTCACCTCAACCGCGAGGTCCTGCGCGCGCGGATCATAGGCAATGGACTCGGTCAGTTTGAACGGCATATCGGCGCGGGGAAACAGCGCGTCCATGGCGTTGCGCTGGGCAGTACCGAAGGTGTCATTGGCGTGCAGGAAGACCGCTGACTGGAACGCAACCCCCTTGGCGGCCGTCACTTCCTTGATGAGGCGCAGGCCATTGGCGACAAGCTGTCCGCCGGTCTGGAAGTTGCGCACGAGGAATTTATAGCCCTGCTCTGTGATCTGCGGGGCCGCCGCGATATTGATGACGAGCGGCACTTGGCGCTGTTCGCAGACCTGAGCGATCGCCAGGGTATGGCCGGAATCGAAGGCGCCGACGAGCACGTTGCAGCCGTCATTGATGGCGCGCTCAGCCTGGGTGCGGGCGACATCGGCGTTGGATTCGGTGTCGATATGGACGAGTTCAGCCCGATAGCCGAGATCGGCCAGAACTGCGGGGGCTGCAAGCGCACCGCGATGCATGGACTGGCCGGCCTGGGCGAAGAAGCCCGAACGCGGCAGGAGCACGCCGATCTTTACGGCAGCGCCCTGCGCCCGCACGATGCCGGGTGCGGCAAGCGTTGCGGCGGTGGCGGCGATGGCCGCGCGCCGGGTGAGGTTCATGGTGGTCACTTTGGTGGTCATGGACAAGGTCTCTCCCTGAATGCTTTTTGATGCGCCGACGGGACGAGGGACCTAGCCCCAGACCTGCCGCGCGGTTTCCATCATGATATCGATCTTACGCCATTGTTCGCTCTCGGAAAGGGCATTGCCGCCGATTCCAGAGGCGAAACCGCATTGCGGCGACAGCGCGACCTGCGACAGGTCAACGAAACGGCCGGCGTCATCGATGCGGCGCTTCAGGTCGTCGACGGTCTCAGGCGTGCCTGTCTTTGTGGTGATGAGGCCGAGCACGACGGTCGTGCCTTTGCGCACGAAGCGCAGCGGCTCGAAGCCGCCGGCGCGGGAGGTGTCATATTCCAAGAGCAAGCGGTCGAAGGCGAGCCCGCCGAAGACGGCTTCAGCAATGGCGTCGTAGCTGCCTTCGCGGTGCCACATGGACGCGCGATTGCCGCGGCAAATATGGAGCCCCGTGACGGCACGGCCCCGCACGCCGGCAATCACGGCATTGTCGGCGGCAATGGCGCGTTCGAGATTGGCGAGCGGATTTTCGCCCCGCGCGGTCATGCGTTCGAGGGTCGCCGTATCGACATAGCCGGTGAAGCTCGGCTCATCGATCTGGATATAGTCGCAGCCTCGGTCGACGAGCTCATCCACCATGGTTTTCTGGATCGCGACGACATCGGCGAGAAAGGCATCGGCATCGGCATAGTGCGGTGCCGACTTCTCGATGTCGCACATCTGGCAGACGCGGTCGGGCCCCATCAGCGTGATCTTGACCGGCACCGAGGCATTGGCCTTGAGGAAGGCGAGCTCTTCGGCTGGAAAGCTTTTCACCAGCTTCAGCTTGGCGGTCGCCGGCGTGCGATAGGACAGCACAGCATCCGCGCCGCGCGAGTTATGCTGTTCGCCCTGGCCGAGATTGTCGGGGCTTTGCAGAAACTGCGCCCAGGAGCCGGACCAAAGGTCCCAGCCCGACACGTCGGAAAAGCTCACCTGCCAATTGAGCCGGCGATATTCGCCGTCGGAGACGAAGGGCAGGCCATGGGCGATCTGCTTGGCGATGAGGTCGCGGATCGCCTGATCTTGGGCGGCCACAAGCGCGTCCAGCGAAAGTGTCCCGCGGGCATGGCGCAGGAAGGCGGCTTTCAAATCCTCAGGCCGCAGAAACGAGCCGACCTGATCGACGCGAAGGGTTGCGAGCGGGTGAGTGCGGGACATGGAACGGGCCTCCTTCAAGTTCGCCCGAGGGGATCGGGTGGCAAGCGCCGGGCAGTACTTTAACGCCAGCATGGCCCGCACAGTCCCCCTCGGCTATCCCCGAAAGGCCTGGGGTGCCAAGCGCGCAAAGCCTTTCTACATCTTCGTGTCCAACAGGACCAATGGCCTATGGGCCGCCGGGGCGCTGAATGCTCGATATTGCCACTCGCGTCTATAATCACGCCTGGAAGCTCGACCCGATCATCCGATCGCTGCTCGATTCCGACTATTACAAATTTTCGATGCAGCAGCTGATCCGTCGCTTTCATAGCGACGTGACAGCGACCTTCGCGCTGACCAACCGCACCACCGTGATGCGGCTCGCCGATGTCATTGATGAAGCGGAATTGCGCGCCCAGCTCGACCACGCACGCACCATCCGCTTCACGCCGGGCGAGCTCATCTGGCTCGCCGGCAATACCTTCTATGGGCGCGAGCGCATTTTCGGGCCGGATTATCTCGCATTCCTCAAAAGCTTTCAGCTGCCGGACTATCACCTCGCCCGCCGCGACGGCCAATATGAGCTGACCTTTGCCGGCCCCTGGTTTGCCACGACCATGTGGGAGATCCCGGCGCTTGCCATCATCAATGAGCTGCGCGCCCGCTCGCTGATGAAGTCTTTCTCCAAGCTGGAGCTTGATATTCTCTACGCCTCCGCCAAGGCCAAGGTCTGGGGCAAGATCAAGCGGCTGCGCAGCCTCAAAAACGAGGTGGGCGTGCTGAAGGTGTCCGATTTCGGCACCCGCCGTCGCCACGGCTTCCTCTGGCAAAAATGGGTGCTGGAGGCCATGGCCGATGGCTTGGGGCCCGAGGTCTTCACCGGCACGTCCAATATGAAGCTGGCGATGGATCTGGGCCTTGAGGCCATCGGCACCAATGCCCACGAGCTCCCCATGGTCTATGCGGCGATTGCCGGCCATGACGAGGCGCGGCTCGCCGCTCCCTATCGGGTCCTTGAGGACTGGGCGAAGCTCTATTTCCAGAACATGCGGATTATTCTCCCGGATTGCTTCGGCACCGCGCATTTCCTCGAGCACGCGCCCGATTGGGTCGCGGATTGGACGGGGGCGCGACCCGATTCCAAGGACCCCATCGAGGGCACGGAAGAGCTCATCGCCTGGTGGCAGGAGAAGGGGCGTGACCCCACGCAGAAGCTCGTCATTCTTTCGGATGGGATGGATATCGATTCCATCGAGCGCACCGCGCGCCATTTCAAAGGCCGCGTCCGCATCGGCTATGGTTGGGGCACGAACCTCAGCAATGACTTCAAGGGCTGCGTGCCCAATGGCGATCCCGATGCGCTCGCGCCGATCTCGGTGGTGTGCAAGGTGATCGAGGCCAATGGCCAGCCGGCGGTCAAACTCTCCGACAATCCGTTGAAGGCCACAGGCCCGGCAGATGCGGTCGAGGCCTATCGGCGCTTGTTCGGCCAAGCCGGCATGAAGGCCCAGCCCGTGCTGGTGTGAGGCTTTGTTCGGCCTCACATCCAGGGTGGGTGGCCGCGACGACCTTAGCCGTGGATGCGGATGATCGCTTCGACCTCAACCGAGATGCCGCGCGGCAGCGAGCCCATGCCAACGGCTGATCGGGCATGGCGGCCCCGGTCGCCCAAGACCGCGACCACGGTATCGGAAAAGCCGTTGATGACTTCGGGCTGTTCGCCGAAGTCCGGCACGCCATTGACCATGCCGAGCACCTTCAAGAACTCGACCTTGGACAATTCGCCGCCGGCTGCTTCCTTGGCCGCTGCGAGAATGCCGAGGGCCACGAGCTTGGCGTGCTCATAGGCTTCCTTCACGGTCAGATCCGCGCCGATCTTGCCTGTCGCCATGGACCCATCGGGCCGCCTCGGGCCTTGGCCCGCGAGATAGACGATGTCGCCCACGCGCTTCCACGGCACATAATTGCCGGCGGGTTTCGGGACAGGCGGCAGGACGAGGCCGAGTTCGGCCAATTTCTGTTCGGGGGTCATGGAGGGCTCCTTCAATGGGTCGCGATGTTAGCGAAGCTTGCCGCGGGCTGCGACCGGCAAGATGCCGACGATCTCATCGCCACGCACCATCACCACCTCGTCCACCATATTGACGACAACGCAAACATGGTTCGGCACGATGCGCACGACATCGCCCACATTGGGCCGGGTATTGCTGCGCGAGAGGTCGAGAAAGCCATGTTCCTCGGCAAAGCGCGCGATGCGGGCTTCCGGATGTTCGAGGATCAGCCCATGGCCATCGAGGCCGCCGGTATCGGCGGTCAAGGTCTTGGAGCCCGCATCCA
Source organism: Alphaproteobacteria bacterium (assembly GCA_037143285.1). Classification (GTDB taxonomy): domain Bacteria; phylum Pseudomonadota; class Alphaproteobacteria; order Rhizobiales; family Phreatobacteraceae; genus Phreatobacter. The sequence goes on from JBAWYY010000210.1 coordinate 5,105, forward strand.
GAATGCCGCGCTCAGGCCCCGCCCTGCTCACAACCGTCGAATAGACCATCAGCGCGCAGTCATCGAGGGTCGCAACACCTGCCGCCATCTGCATGCGATCATTATAAATGTAAGTGCCCGGACGATGCTCGGTCGCGCCCTTTAGCTTGCCCACATTCTTCATATTGGGTGAGCCGCCGGTGGAAACGATGGTGGGCGAGAGGCCAAGGGATGTTAGCCCCGCAATCGCCTCATCGTAAAAAGCCTGGGCCAACGGCCAGCCATCCTCGGTCGGATACATCAGGAGGCCTGCGAAAGTGAGGCC
>JBAWYY010000211.1:0-5399 GCA_037143285.1 Alphaproteobacteria bacterium
TCGACCGGAGAAATATGACCCGAATTCGCCGCGCCTGCGGTGGGCTTGGGGAGCAAAACTGCCTCGGAACCGCCCCTCGCCTTGGCGCAAGCCAAGGCATCGGGCCGTTTCCGGTCATTTTCGCTCCCGAAGCCAATCAAAGTGCTCACCCTCTATGAGTTTACGTCCTAGGGCGCCGCAGCTACGGTGGATTCAAAGCAATAGTTTCGGAGGAATGCCCATGGCCGATCAGGCCAAGCCCACCGTCCTGGTGGAAGACTTCTCGCCCCATGTCGCTTTGGTCAGAATTGATCGGCCGGAAGCGCGTAACGCGCTTGATGTGCCGACCCGCATGGGCCTTGCTGAGGCCTTTCTCAAACTTGGCGCCGATCCCAATGTCCGCGTGATCGTTCTGACCGGCACCGGCAAGGCTTTTGCCGCCGGCGCGGACTTGAAGGATATGGCGCCACGGACCCCACCGGAGATGATGGCGCGGCGGACCCATCTTCATTGGCAGGCCATTGCTCAATGCCCGAAGCCGGTGATCGCTGCGGTCAATGGCTTTGCGCTCGGCGGCGGCTGCGAGCTTGCCATGCATGCAGACATGATCATTGCCGGTGCCAGCGCCAAATTCGGGCAGCCCGAGGTGAAGGTCGGCATCATGCCCGGCGCGGGCGGCACGCAGCGGATCATCCGGGCAGTCGGCAAGTTCAAAGCGATGAAGATCCTGCTGACCGGCGGTATTCTGGACGCTGCCGAAGCCGAACGTATCGGCCTCATCACAGAAGTTGTGCCGGATGCAGACCTGATGACGCGCGTTAAGGCGCTAGCCGATGAATTGGCGGCGCTTCCGCCGGTCGCATTGGCCGAGATCAAGGACGTAGTCGTCCATGGCGAGGACCTGCCCTTGTCGGCAGCGCTCGCGCTTGAACGAAAGGCATTCCAGCTGCTCTTTGCGACCGAAGACCAGAAGGAAGGCATGAACGCCTTCCTCGATAAACGCACACCAAGCTTCACAGGACGCTGAATATGCCCACCTTCAATCATGTCGGCGTTGTCGGTGTTGGCGCCATGGGCGCGGGCATTGTGCAGGTCGCGGCCCAGGCCGGTGCTACGGTCGTGCTTTACGACGCGCGCACGGGCGGCGCCGAGGCTGCCATTGCCAAACTTGGCACCACTTGGGACGGCCTCGTCGCCAAGGGCCGCATGACCGCTGACGCGGTGAAGGCGGCCAAAGCGCGGCTGACGCCCGCAAAGTCACTCGACGATCTCTCAGGCTGTGACCTGGTGGTCGAAGCCATCATTGAGGATCTCGACATTAAGCGCAGCACTTTTGCAGCGCTTGAGAAAGTGGTTCAGCCGACCTGCGTGCTGGCGACCAACACCTCGTCTCTGTCGGTTACCGCGATTGCGGCCGGTACGACGCTGCCGGGCCGGGTCGCCGGCTATCATTTCTTCAACCCCGTGCCGGTCATGAAAGTGGTCGAGGTCATTGCCGGCGCACGCACGGATGAGGCGGTTTGCGCCCGTCTCGATGCGTTCTCCCGCGAATTTGGCCATCGCCCAATTCGATGCATCGATTCCCCCGGTTTCGTTGTCAATCACGCCGGCCGCGGTTTCGGGACAGAGGCTTTGTCGATCGTGGTGGCGGAAGGGGCGGCCGGCTATGCCGATGTCGACCGCGCGCTGCGTGATCAGGCCGGCTTCCGCCTCGGCCCCTTCGAGCTGATGGATCTCACCGCACTCGATGTCTCACAGCCCGTGGGCGAGAGCATGTTCCGCCAGTTCTATGCCGAACCGCGGTTCAGACCCTCATGGCTGTTGAAGCAGCGGCTGGATGCAGGCCTGCTCGGCCGAAAGGTTGGCCAGGGCTTCTATTCGCATGCGACCGGCACGCAGCAGAACCCGCCGGAACAGCCGGTACCCTCAGCCGATCCTCGCCCCGTGTGGGTCGCAGCTGTGGAAGAATCTTGGCGCGATGAGATTGTCGATATCGTGCGCGCGGCAGGTTGGCCTCTGGTTACGGGGCCAGCGCCTCCTGAGAACGCCCTCCTGATTGTTGCCCCCCTCGGGCATGATGCGACGGCAAGTGCCTTAGGGCTGGGCTTGCCGCCTGAGCGTCTGGTCGCGATCGATGCCCTGTTCGGGCTTGCGAAACGGCGGGTGATCATGGCCGCTCCCGGCGTCGACCCCGATATCCTCAACGCCGCGCATGCGCTGTTCGCAGCCGATGGCACGCCTGTGACCCGCATGCGCGACGCCGCCGGCTTCATCGCGCAGCGTGTCGTTGCAACCATCGTGAACATCGCAAGTGATATGGCGCAGCAGCGCATTGCGAGCCCGGCCGATATCGATGATGCCGTGCGGCTCGGACTTGGCTATCCGCAGGGCCCCCTGGCACTCGGCGACGCGGTCGGTCCCGAGCGGATCGCACGGATCCTTGCGACCATGTTCGACCTCTCCGGTGACCCGCGCTACCGGGCAAGTGCTTGGCTCAGACGGCGGGCGGCCCTTGGCTTGTCACTCACCACGACGGAGGGGTGAGAATGAGCGAGGCGCAAAAGGCAAGCCTGCAAGCCCTAGCGGATACGAGCCCGTTCCAAGAGACAATTGGGTGGCAGCTCGTGCGATGGGATGATGGCGAAGCTGAACTCGCCTATCGAATATTGCCTCAGCATCTGAACCGTGGCGGCATCCTGCATGGCGGCATCTATGCGACCTTGCTCGACTCGGTGATGGGATATGCGGCTATTGGGAGACCTGTGCCGCTTGACGAAGGCACCTCGAAGCCGCGCGGGGTCACCTTGTCGTTCACCGTCAACTATCTCGACATGGTCCATGAGGGCGATCTGCGGGTGATCGGCTGGCGCACCGGCGGCGGCAAGTCCGTTGCCTTCGCGCGCGCCGAAATCACCGATCGGGCGGGCCGCAAGCTTGCCGAGGCAACCGGGACCTTTCGTCGCTTCGCCAATTAAGAGTGAGCCCGCTTCCTGAGGGCCCAGCCATCCGCTAGCGTGGCCGCACTGTCCTTAAGCAAGCAGCTGTCGTGACCGATTTTCGCCCTCTCATCCCAATCCTCGGCCTTTTGCTGGTCGTGCTTGCGGCCATGATGTTGGTGCCGGCCGCGACCGAAGCACTGCATCGAACGCCCGATACGCTCGCTTTCCTGGCATCGGCAGCGCTAACTGGCTTTGTGGGCGCAGCGCTTTGGCTCGCAGGGCGCGAGCAAAGGGTAACAGCCCTTTCGATCCGTCAGGCCTTTTTGCTGACAAGCCTGGTCTGGATCACCACGTCCGCTTTCGCGGCGGTGCCCTTCATGTGGGGCAAAACCCAACTTGGCTTTGCTGCAGCCTATTTTGAAGCCATGTCGGGGCTCACGACCACGGGCGGCACGGCTATCACCGGGCTTGATACGATGCCCGCGGGCATTCTTCTCTGGCGCTCGATCCTGCATTTCTATGGTGGCGTTGGCATCTTGGTGCTGGCCATTGCCGTGCTGCCGCTGTTGCAAATTGGCGGCATGCAGCTGTTCCGAACCGAAAGCTCGGAGCAAGCCGAAAAGCTGTTCCCGCGGGCGGGGCAAATTGCTGCGGCAACGATTGGCACGATCACGGCGCTGACCTTAGCCTGCGCCGTTGCCTACATCGCCGCAGGGATGCCAGCCTTTGATGCGATCAATCTGGCGATGTCGACGCTTTCGACAGGCGGCATGGCGGTCAGCGATTCCTCACTTGGCATCTACAAAAGTGCGGCGATCGATTGGATTGCCGTGGTCTTCATGATTGCTGGCGCGCTGCCGCTGCTGATCGTTTTGAAGATGACCCTCAATCTCGATCCGCTCGCGCTTATTCGCTCGCCGGAAGTCCAGCTCTTCGGCGCGGTAATCGTGATCTTCTCAGGCCTTCTCTGGATCCATGTCGAATTTGCCGGCCTCCACCACGGTCACGATGCCCTGCGCTTCACGGTGTTCTCCGTCGTGAGCCTCATCACGACCACAGGACTCGCGACGGTGGACTATGCCGGCTGGGGCGCCTTCAGTGACGTGCTCCTGTTCACCGTCACCTTCTTGGGCGGCTGTACCGGCTCGACCGCCGGCGGATTGAAAATGTTTCGCCTGATCGTGATTTGGCAGGCGATTGCCCAACACTTGCGCCGATCGCTTCGTCCCAATGGTGTGTTCCCCATGACCTATGATGGGCGCAGGCTGACGGATGAGATCGTCGTCTCGGTGATGAGCTTTGCGGCACTCTATGTCCTCACGTTCCTGATCGTTGCAGCCCTCCTCAATGCCTCGGGGCTTGATTTCACCACCTCGGTCTCGGCCGCAATCGCGAACCTATCCAATACCGGGCCAGGCCTTGGCGCCCGGGTCGGACCTGCGGGCACCTATGCTGATATGACCGCGTTCCAGTACGCGCTTCTGACCTTTGCCATGTTGGTGGGACGTCTTGAGATCGTCACGGTCTTCGTCTTGCTGCTGCCGCGGTTCTGGCGCCATTAACAAGCTGCCTTGACCTGATCGCGGGGCTCGCCGATCACGGCAACGGTCGGTTCGATCATCCGATTCGTTTTGTCCCTGGAGTTCCCACCCGATGATTCCGCGCCTTGCACGGTCCGTCATCCTGGCATGGGGGTGGCAGCGGGTTACCTATGCCTTCCTTGCCGGTGCGCTCGGCGCGCTCGCCATGCCGCCGTTCGGGCTTTTCATTGCGCTCGCAGTGTCATTTCCGGTCTTGATTTGGCTGATCGATGGCGCGTCGGCCGCCGGCGGTCGTTGGGCGACCTTGTTTGCCGCCATGAAGACCGGCTGGTGGTTCGGCTTCGGTTATCATTTGGCTGGCCTCTGGTGGATCGGCTCGGCTTTTCTCGTTGAAGCTGATCGGTTTGCCTGGCTCCTCCCTTTCGCCGTGACGGCTTTGCCCGCAGGCCTTGCGCTATTCATGGCCCTCGGCGTCGGGTTGGCGCGGCTTCTGTGGCGCCCGAGTGCGGCGAGGATCGTCTCGCTTGCGGTCGGTTTAACCGCAGCAGAGTTTGCCCGCTCGACCCTGTTCACAGGGTTTCCCTGGAACCTTATTGGTAGCGCGCTGACCCAATCCCTATGGATCGCCCAGTCTGCCGCCTTCATCGGCGTGCAAGGGTTGACCTTTGTCGCCATTCTCATCTGTTCCACCCCCATCGTCTTCGCGGATGATGAGCAGACCATGGCTCGCCGCATCGGACTGCCCTTGGGCTCTGTGCTGGCTCTCATCTGCTTGGCGCTTGTCGGCGGCTCGCGCCTTTCCTCGACTGAAACGCGTTTCGTGCCGGGCGTGAAACTGCGATTAGTCCAGCCCGACATTCCGCAGGACGAGAAGTTCCGGCCGGAAGCTAGGGACTGGATCTTGGACCGTTATGCAAGCCTGTCGGACAAGGCGGCGTCT
>JBAWYY010000212.1:0-5367 GCA_037143285.1 Alphaproteobacteria bacterium
GTATACGGTGCGCGGCTTCACCCGGTCGAAGGACGGCTCGATCCACACCGATTCGGAAACGAAGATCATCACCGTGCTTCTCTATATGAACGAGAAGTGGGATGCCGATGGCGGTCGCCTGCGCATCTTGCGTGATGGCGAGAACCTCGACAATTTCGCCGCCGAAGTGCCCCCCTATGGCGGCACGCTGCTCATCTTCAAGCGCTCGGACAAGAGCTGGCACGGGCATGAGCCCTTTGAGGGTAAGCGCCGGGCGATCCAAATGAATTGGGTGACGAGCCAGGCCGTCGTCGACAAGGAACAGATGCGCCACGGCTGGTCGAGCCGCTTGAAGAAGGTGAAGCGCCTGTTCGCGGGCAATGCTGCCTGAACCTTACGATCCATCATCCCGGCTGATCGTGACGCGGCAAAATATCACCGTGATTCATGGTGATGATCACGGAAATTGAGCAATGCTAGCCTTGCGCACAGTGCATAGCTTATTCATGCTGTGACTCTACTCCTGTCGCTAAGGCGCGACGTGCTTGCCGGCGGAGCACAGCATGGCCACTCACCACGAACGCGTGGTTATCATCGGGTCGGGACCAGCCGGCTACACAGCGGCCATCTATGCGGCGCGCGCCATGCTGCGTCCTGTGCTGATTGCCGGCCTGCAGCCCGGCGGCCAGTTGACTATCACCACCGATGTCGAAAATTACCCGGGCTTTGCCGATGTGATCCAGGGCCCCTGGCTCATGGAGCAAATGCGCGCCCAGGCCGAGCATGTGGGCACCCGCCTCATCCACGACATGGTCACGGACGTGGACCTGTCGCAGCGACCCTTCCGCGTCACCTGCGACAGCGGCGAGATTTATATGGCCGATGCCGTGATCATCTGCACGGGCGCGCAAGCCAAGTGGCTGGAACTACCGTCAGAACAGAAGTTCCGCGGCTTCGGCGTGTCAGCCTGCGCCACCTGCGATGGCTTCTTCTATCGCGGCAAGCATGTGCTGGTGGTCGGCGGCGGCAATACGGCGGTTGAGGAAGCCCTCTTCCTGACCAATTTCGCCGCCCGCGTCACCGTCGTACACCGGCGGGATTCTTTCCGCGCGGAGCGAATCCTGCAAGATCGCCTCTTCGCCCATCCCAAGATCGACGTGATGTGGGACACCGCCATCGACGAGATCAAGGGCGAGGAAGACCCGGCGAAAGTCACCTCCGTCGTCTTGAAAAACGTCAAGACCGGCGACCTCACCACCCAGACCGTGGACGGCGTCTTCGTCGCCATCGGCCACGCCCCGGCGGTCGAGCTTTTCGTCGGCAAGCTCAAACAGAAGCCCTCGGGCTATCTGTGGACAGCGCCTGATTCCACCGCGACCGACGTGCCCGGCGTCTTCGCCGCCGGCGACGTCACCGACGACATCTACCGCCAAGCGGTCACCGCTGCCGGGATGGGCTGCATGGCAGCCCTTGAGGCAGAACGTTTCCTCGCCCACGCGGCCATCACTCACTCAGGCGATCTGAAAGCCGCCGAATAAGGCGGTCGTCCCCCGGAAAGGTTCCCTCATAATGGATTGGGATAAGTTGCGCATCTTCCACGCGGCCGCCGCCGCTGGAAGCTTCACCCACGCGGCCGACACGCTTGGTCTTTCCCAATCGGCTGTATCGCGGCAGGTGTCTTCGCTGGAACAAGACCTGAAAGTGCCGCTGTTTCACCGCCACGCCCGTGGCCTGGTGCTGACCGAGCAAGGCGAGCTTCTCTATCACACCGCCCAAGACGTGCTGATGAAGCTTGAATCGGCCAAGATCAAACTGACCGATTCCAAGGAACGCCCCCATGGCGAATTGAAGGTGACGACGACAGTTGGTCTCGGCACCGCTTGGCTGGCACCCCGTCTTGGCGAGTTTCTCGACCTCTATCCCGATATCCAGATCAAGCTGATCCTGACGGATGAGGAATTGGACCTCTCCATGCGCGAGGCCGATGTCGGCATCCGCGTGCGGCAGCCCGTGCAACCCGATCTGATCCAGCGCAAGCTGTTCCAGATCAAGTTCCACGCCTATGCCTCGCCCGACTATCTGAAGCGGAACGGTACACCCAAGACCGCGAGCGAACTCGACGGACACCGCATTCTCGCTTTCGGCGGTCGCACGCCCAATTACATGCAGAACATCGCATGGCTTTCGACCGCCGGACGCGAGGGTCAAGCGCCGCGCACCTTCGGGGTCACCATCAACAATATCGTCGGACTGGTGGCAGCCGTTGAACGCGGCATCGGCATTGCCGTCTTGCCTGACTACGTGGTCTCGGATTCCTCAGGCCTCGTGCAGATCCTGGACGAAGAGCCGATGCCCTTGCTGGACGGCTGGTTCGTCTATCCAGAGGAACTGAAGTCGGTCGCTCGCGTGCAGGTGTTCCGCGACTTCCTGGTCTCGAAAGCCCAACGCTGGCCCTGGTGATCCCGGGAAGATCGGGGTGAACCGGAGCGGGCTTAGGCCGCCTGTTCCGGTTGCGTAGAGACCAATTCGCCGCCCGCCATCATGGCTTCAAAGGCCTCTTTCGGCATGGGCCGCCCGAAATGATAGCCCTGCCCGAGCGTACAGCCGGCGCCCACAGCGATGGCCAGTTCGCTCGTGGTCTCAATGCCCTCAGCTGTCACAGAGGTGCCAAGCTTACGGCCGAGATCGGCGATGGTGGCAACAATGACCACACAGTCCGGACGGCCGACCGCCTCACGCACGAAGGACTGGTCAACCTTGATCTTGTGGAACGGGAACAGTCGCAAATAGCTCAGCGATGAATAGCCTGTGCCGAAATCGTCGAGCGACAGATGCACGCCCAAGACCAAGAGCTGGGAAATGACGTCGCGCGCGGCAGCCTCATCCAACAGCACGGTTTCAGTGATCTCAATTTCGAGCCGGCTTGCGGACAGACCGCTTGCCGCAAGGGCTGCCACGATCGAGGACGCCAGACGCCGGCTTTTGAACTGGACCGGCGAAATATTGACCGCAATGGTCATGTCCTTCGGCCAATTGGCCGCATCACGGCAGGCGCGGTTCAACACCCATTCGCCAATGGGTACGATCAGGCCGCTTGCCTCCGCGATCGGCACGAAGACGGAGGGTGGAATGGAACCGAGCGTTGCATGGGTCCAGCGCAACAGCGCCTCGGCCCCCGTCACGCGGCCGGTTTCGAGCTCAATGATCGGCTGGTAATGGACCTGTAGCTCGCCGCGCGAAATGGCGAGCGACAGGTCATCCTCGATCTGGCGACGGTGGGTCAGCGTGGTTTCAATTTCCGGGGTGAAGGCACGCGCCACCCCGCGCCCATCGGCCTTGGCGCGATAGAGCGCGAGATCGGCCCGCCGCAACAGGTGATCGGGGTCAGCGGCATCATCAGGCGCAAAAGCGATCCCGATGCTGGCGCCCACTTGCACTGTCGAGCCCACGACTTTGAAGGGTTCGCGCAGCACTTCAATCATCCGCTCGGCGATCTTCGTCACCCGATGCGGCGCTCCGTCCGTATCGAGGATAACCGCAAATTCATCGCCCCCGAGGCGCGCCACGAAGCCGTTCGCTGGCATTAAGGCGAGCAAGCGTTCGGTGGCCTGGATAAGCAATTGGTCGCCGGCCGAGTGGCCGAGCGTATCGTTGATGGCCTTGAAGTCGTCGAGGTCGATGAAGAGCAGCGCAAATTCGGCACCCGACTGTTTGGCGCGCTCTAGCCGATCCTCAAGCGTCGATTGGAACTGCACGCGATTGGGCAGATCGGTCAGCGCATCGTGATGCGCCATGTGATCGATCTGCACCTCGTTGCGCTTCTCGTCGGTAATGTCGGAGCCGACCCCGCGATAGCCCCGGAATTGGCCGGTATGGTCGGTGACAGGCTTGCCCGAGAGTGACCACCAGCGTTCCTCGCCGCCGATCATGACAGCGACCTCGGCATCGCCGAAGGCTGCGCGCCGCCCCATCATCTCGGCGAGCGTCTCGTGTGACGACTTCCCGCGCCGGCGGCTCTCGTCGGTGCCGCGGTCGGAGAGGAAGGATAGCAATGTGCGGCCGATCAACGCCTCGCGCGGCTGTCTGACCACTTCGCCGAAGCGGCCCGATACCATTGTGAGTTCGCCACTGGTGGACGTTTCCCACAGCCAGTCGGAGGTATGCTCCTCGAAGTCATGCATCAAAATGCCGATCAGCTCACTTTGACGCTCCAATTCGAGCATGTTCAGGAAGCGATCGTTGAAGAGACGGGAGAACCAGCCGACGCAGAGGACGGTGATGGCCACGTAGAGAAACAGAAAGCCCGCGAAAATGAGGTAGCCGCCCTCGCCCGCAAGGGCCATGGCGATACAAGCGCAAAGCGCAATCGTCACCGCATAGACGCAAGCAGCCAAGGGCACAGTCGACACGCCGAGCACGCCGACGCAGATCGTGCCCGTGACCAAGCTGGAGAGGAGGAGCTTCTCAGAGGCGTCCGATGAGGCAAACAGCATCACCGGCACGAGGCCCCACAGGATGGCGGGTGCCATCACATTGACGATGACCATGCGAATGGCGCGGGCCGATACGGTTCGAGGGGCGCCACGCCGGCCGGCTTTCACACTCGTCCAAACGCCCCGGAGGGCCACGAAGAGAAACACCGCAACCCAGAGGCCGACGAAGCTCGCATGCTCTGGCGACCAGAAAACGATTGCGGTCGCGATGGCGGCAAAGACATTGGCGCCCATCATGAACGGGGTCAGGCGTAACAAGGCAGCGATTTGCTGCGCGCGCAAACGCCCGGCCTCGTCCTCGGTCAAGCCCTTCGGCGTGCCGATGAATTCGTGAAAGATCGCGGAGAAGCGCGCGATCTCGGACGGGATCGCGTCTGCGGACGAAGCGGTGCCGGCTTTGTCTCTCATAGATCCCCCTGCCATGAGGACAAAACCATACGCCTCGCGGCCAAATCATTAAAACGCGACACAGTATTTAGGTATTTTCACACCACCGTTAAGAAATGATGAGCCGGGCTATGACTTCACGTCACTTTTGTCCGACGCTTCAATCGCAGAATCCGCGGTCCAATAGCGGCAAATCCCGCCAAATAGGCTTCCGAACCCGCAAGGAGCGGGCTATTGTCCCTCACCGCGCACTGAGACGCGGAGGGTGAAACGGGGCGTCTTTCATGGCCGATATTGATCATCGCGCGGCGGCAATTGCCCTCGTGCCCTTGGTGCTCGCAGTCGCTGCGGTTTGCGCCACATGGTTTACGGGCCTGACCACCCCGATGATCGACGCAGCGGTCGATTCGCCTTACTTGATCTTCGGGCTGTTCGCCGAGCGCTTCCCCATTCTGATCTTCGCCATCGTCTATGCGCTCGCGAGGCTTTTGATGGTGGCTCTGTTTGC
>JBAWYY010000213.1:0-5363 GCA_037143285.1 Alphaproteobacteria bacterium
CCCCGAGCAGCGCTTTAAGCGCGCGCATCCTCAAGCGCGCTTGACGCTTCGAGCCAGGCCTCCTCGGTCAGCACGAGTTCCGCCTCAAGCGCCGCCCTCGTTTTGCTCGCCTGTGCCGCATTCTCGGGATACTTCTCGAAATAACCGGGCTGGCCGAGAATGCGGTCGATCCGCTCGATATCGCCTGCGATCTTCGCCATCCGCGCTTCGATCTCGCTAACCCGCTTGGTGAGCTGCTTTACTGGCACCGGTGCAGGGCCCGCCACGCTCTCTTTTAGCTTCGGCGCTGACTTATCGGCGGGTTTCGGCGTTTGGAGAACCTTGGCGCGGTAGTCGTCGAGGTCGCCGTCATAGGGCAGCACGCGGCCATCGCCTACCAGCCAAAGCCGGTCGACCGTTGCCTCCAGGAGGTGACGGTCGTGGCTCACGATGATGACCGCACCCGAATAGCCATTGAGCGCTTCGACCAGCGCCGAGCGGCTATCGATATCGAGGTGGTTGGTCGGTTCGTCGAGGATGAGGAGGTTCGGGCCCTCAAGGGTCGCGAGCGCCAATAGCAGGCGCGTCTTTTCGCCGCCTGAAAGCTGACCCACAACTGTATCCGCGCGAGGGCCTGAGAAGCCCGCTCGCGCGCAGGCGCCGCGCACCTTCGCTTCCGGTTCTTGCGGATAGACCCGGCGCAAATGGGCATAGACCGTTTCCGCCGGGCGCAATTCGTCCAGCTGATGCTGGGCAAAATAGGCGATTTTCAGCTTATCGGCGCGCACCATGCGACCGCCAAGCGGCGCGAGCCGATCGCAGATCAGCTTCAGGAAGGTCGACTTGCCATTGCCGTTGGAGCCCAAAAGCCCGATGCGATCGTCATCGTCGATGCGCAGGTCGAGACGCGATAAGATCGGTTTGCCCGGCGCATAGCCGACCGATACGCCCTCTAATGTGACGATGGGGGGTGACGCCTTGCGCACAGGGTCGGGGATCACGATGGGCGCGACATCGGTCTCGATGATCGCGTCGATCGGATCCATCTTTTCCAGCATTTTCAGGCGCGACTGGGCCTGGCGAGCCTTGGTTGCCTTGGCGCGGAAGCGGTCGACGAAGGATTGGAGTGCCGCGCGCTTTTCCTGCTGCTTTTTCTGTGACTTCTCCAACAGTGCGAGCTGTTCGCGCCGTGTTCGCTCGAAAGCGCTGTAGCCGCCCCGATAGAGCGTCAATTTGGTGCGGTCGAGATGCAGGATGTGCTCGACTGAGGCATCCAAGAGGTCCCGGTCGTGGCTGATCACGACGAGAGTATGAGGATAGCGGGCAAGATAGTCCTGTAGCCAGAGGGTGCCCTCGAGATCGAGATAGTTGGTGGGCTCGTCGAGCATCAGAATATCCGGCTCGGCGAAAAGAAGTGCTGCGAGTGCCACCCGCATGCGCCAGCCACCGGAGAAATCGGATGCTGGACGGGCTTGTGCGCTGGAATCGAAGCCAAGGCCGGAGAGAATTGACGCGGCACGCGCCGGCGCCGAATGCGCGCCAATATCGACGAGCCGGGTTTGAATCTCTGCGATGCGATGAGGGTCGCTGGCGTGTTCGGCTTCCGCCATCAAGGAAGCCCGCTCGGTGTCGGCGGCGAGCACGATGTCGATGAGCGCGGTGGGGCCAGCGGGTGCTTCCTGCTCGACGCGACCGATGCGCGCCCGCGGCGGCAAATGAATCGAACCCGTATCTGCGGCGAATTCGCCCGAGATCACGCGGAATAGCGTGGTCTTGCCGGTGCCGTTACGTCCGACAAGCCCGACCCGCGCCCCCGTTGGCACGGTGGCGCTCGCGTTCTCCAAAAGCGTTCGCCCCGCAATTCGGACGGTCAGGTCTTCGATTCTAAGCATCTCGGCCTTGTGGCGGAGTGGGGGCAAGCGTGCAAGACTGAGAGCATGGTTAGGCCCTCGATTCTGCTTGCACTCTTCGGGATGATCGCCGCGACGCATGCCGCGGTCGCGCAGCAACGCGCCAATCAGGCACCGGCCGGGAATGTATCGGCAAGCCCGTCCGAAGCACGTTGGCAGGCGGGCGTTATTGCACTGGTTGCGCGGGCAAAGGTGAGCGAGAGCTGCGTTGTTTTCGGACGCGCGAACCCACACGGTGTCACGCGCGCAGTTCTGGCCGTTGATATCCATTTTGAACGGGCGACCCGTGAGCGCTGCCAGCCCGCAGAGAATGTGATCGAAAAGACCTTTAACTTCCCCAGTATCGCGCGGGGAACAACCCAGATCGAACTGCGCTTCATGTTCCAAGGGCAGCCGGCGGGGACGGAAATGATCACTATTGCCCGTCCAGGAAATACCTGAGCGCGCGATCATCGACCATTCATGTGAGACACGGTTGTATCGCCATTGCGATTCAGGGTTGAATCGCGGGCCTTAAGATCGCGCTTGTGCGGTCTGACATGATCCAAGAACCAAAAAGGGGAGCACCATGGACGGTGCGATGAAGAAGTATCTTGCGGAAGCCGTGGGGTCTGCCGCGCTCGTGATTATCGGCTGTGGCGCGGTGACGCTCGGCGGTCTCGGCGGCGTCTTTGGCGGCGGCGGTGCGCTCGGGCCTTTGGCGACGCTACCGATCGCGCTTGCCTTCGGGCTTGCGGTTACCGCCATGGCCTATGGCATAGGCCCGGTGTCGGGCTGCCATATCAATCCGGCAGTGACGGTTGCTGTCTGGGCCGCAGGCCGCATGCCGACCTCCGAAGTGCCAGGCTATATCATTGCCCAGTTTGTCGGCGCGATCATCGGTGCCGGCGTCCTCTATCTCATCCTCTCCGGTAAAGTCGGCGGCTATGATGTCGCAACAGCCGGCCTCGGGCAGAATGGTTGGAAATCATACTCCCTGACCTCGACGGGGATTGGGGAGTTCGTCGGAACCTTCCTGTTTATCGTCGTGATTCTCGGTGCGACCTCGAAGGTGGGTGCGACCCCGGTCGCAGGCCTTGCGATCGGCTTGACGCTTGCGGCACTGCATATCGTGCTGATCCCGGTCTCCGGCACATCGCTCAATCCGTCGCGGTCCTTCGGGCCTGCGCTTTTTGTTGGCGGAACCGCTTTGAGCCAGGTCTGGCTGTTCTTGGTCGTGCCGACCATTGCCGGTTATTGCGCAGGCCTTCTGTTCAAATCGAAGACCTTGGAGGCGTGACGCTAAGGCGTCGTGGCCATCGCATCTCCACGCGAAAACGCCGCCCGGAGTGATCCGAGCGGCGTTTTTTAATTGAAAGGCTTGCGATCAGCGGCAGACGCGAACCGGGCGAGGGCGGGGGCCCCAAGGCGTCTCAACCCAAACGCGGCGGACGAAGCAGCTCGGGCCGCCATAATAGCGATCACCGCCGCCGTAGAAGCCTTGGCGGTAGCCGCCGCCCCAGCCGCCGCCGCCCCAGCCGCCGCCATGGCCCCAACCCGGACCGTGGACCGGCATATAATGCGAGCCGTAATAGGGGGCCGGGGCTCCGAAGCCAACGGAGAAGGCGACCTGCGCCTTGGCGTCATTCGGGGTGGCCGCCACGGCGCCGAGGGCGGCGAGGCCGGCAAGGGTGCTAAGAACGAGGGTGCGCATGGCGGGTCTCCGATGATGTGACGGTGATGTGTTTGGTTGCCGTCATGATCAAAGACTAGATCGCGCCGCCTGAAACGATCCTGATTGGGTGCTTCACCGCGCGTTCATCGCTTGAACCCTCGTTCGCCCGTTGCCGAGGGCTTAGCCCGCTGGTAGAAGCCGCGCGACTTCCCCCCTGCATCAGGACAGACCCATGGCCATCGAGCGTACCTTTTCCATCCTCAAGCCGGACGCGACCAAGCGGAACATCACGGGCGCGATCAACGCCGTGATCGAAAAGGCTGGTCTCAAGATCGTCGCCCAGAAGCGCATGCGCATGTCGCTGCCGGAAGCGCGCCGCTTTTACGGCGTTCACAAGGATCGCCCCTTCTTCGGCGAACTCGTCGACTTCATGGTGAGCTATCCCGTGGTCGTGCAGGTGCTTGAAGGCGAGAACGCCATTGCGCGCTATCGCGAAGTGATGGGCGCCACCAACCCGGCGAATGCCGCCGACGGCACGATCCGTAAGCTCTTTGCGCTCTCGGTCGGTGAGAACTCGGTGCACGGCTCTGATTCCGCTGAGAATGCCGCGATCGAAATCGCCCAGTTCTTCTCCGAGAACGAAATCATCTCCGGCTGAGCAAGCCGCTTGTCAAATCGACAGGGAAGGCGGGCTTTGGCCCGCCTTTTTCGTTTGTCCGGGATGGGTTACGCTCGCGCTCCTTTCGCTGGAGCTGACGATGACTGCGCTTCCCCGTATTGAACGCAAGCGGTCCACCTGTCCGCATGATTGCCCCTCGACCTGCGCGCTCGAAGTCGAGGTGATCGACGGCAAGACCATCGGCAGGCTCTATGGCGACCCGACCCAGACCTATACGGCAGGCGTCATCTGCGCGAAGGTCGCGCGCTATGCCGAGCGCATCCATCATGCCGAGCGCTTGCTCTATCCGATGATGCGGGTGGGTCCGAAGGGGTCGGGTGAGTTCAAGCGGATTTCTTGGGATGAGGCGCTTGATCGCACGGCGGCGGAGTTCCTCAAGCGCGAGAAGCAATACGGGTCCGAGACGGTCTGGCCCTATTACTATGCCGGCACCATGGGGCTCGTGATGCGGGACGGCATCAATCGTCTGCGCCATGTGAAGAAATATTCCGGCTTCTTCTCAACCATTTGCGTGAATATGGCCTGGGCAGGTTTCATCGCTGGCACGGGCAAGCTCGCAGGCGTTGATCCCCGCGAAATGGCCAAGGCCGATGTGGTGGTGATCTGGGGGACCAATGCGGTCTCGACCCAGGTCAATGTGATGACCCATGCGATCCAGGCGCGCAAAGAGCGGGGCGCGACCATTGTTGCCATCGACATCTATCGCAACGACACGCTGAAACAGGCCGATCTCGGCCTCGTGCTGAAGCCTGGGACCGACGGCGCCTTGGCTTGCGCGCTCATGCATATCGCCTTCCGCGATGGCTATGCCGATCGGGCTTATCTTGAGGCTCACACCGATGCGCCCGATGAGCTTGAGGCCCATGTGCGGGCCAAGACGCCGGCCTGGGCGGCGGCCATCACCGGTCTCACGGTGGACGAAATCGAGCAATTCGGCGCGCTCATCGGCCGCACGAAGAAGAGCTATTTCCGGCTCGGCTATGGCTTTGGCCGGCAGCGCAATGGCGCGGTCAATATGCACGCCGCGCTCTGCGTGCCGACCGTGCTTGGTTCATGGCAGGTGGAGGGTGGGGGCGCCTTCCACAACAATGGTGCGATCTACCATTGGCGGAAGTCTATGATCGAGGGGCTCGATGCCAAG
>JBAWYY010000214.1:0-5344 GCA_037143285.1 Alphaproteobacteria bacterium
GAGCTTCACCACCATTGCCGGCGCCGGCCCCAATGGCGCGATCGTGCACTATCGTTCACGGCCTGCGACCGATCGTTCGGTGGAGGCTGGCACGTTCCTGCTCCTTGATTCCGGCGCTCAATATCTGGATGGCACCACCGATATCACCCGCACGATCCCCGTCGGCCAAGTGCCGATGCCGCTGAAGCGCGACTTCACGCTGGTGCTGAAGGGCCATATCGCGGTTGCCACCGCGCGCTTCCCCCTGGGTGCTGTCGGCACCCAGATCGACGCACTCGCCCGTCAGCATCTGTGGAAGGCGGGAAAAGACTTCGACCACGGCACCGGCCATGGCGTCGGCGTCTATCTCGGCGTCCACGAGGGCCCTGCGCGCATCTCGCCCCTGGGGTCGGTGGCGCTTGAGCCCGGCATGATCCTTTCCAACGAGCCCGGCTACTATGTCACGGGCTCCCATGGCATTCGGATCGAGAACCTCATCGTAGTCCGAGAGGCAAAGGTGGCCGGCTTCCTCGAATTCGAGACGATCACCTTCGTCCCCATCGACCGGCGCGCCATTGTTGCGGCCATGCTGACCGAGGACGAGCGCGCCTGGATCGACAGCTATCACGACGCGGTCTGGCGCAAGATTTCGCCGAGCCTTGAGGGGCGCGAACGCGCCTGGCTGCGGCGCATGACCAATCCATTGCCGGCCTGAGGGGCCGGCAATGTCGCGTGAGTGCGAGTGGTGTCCGAAGTCTCAGCCCTTCAGCGCAGTCTCAACCGCTGCGGCGATTTCGAACAGCATGCGGTCCTGCCCACCGACGGCGGTGAGCATGAGCCCGACCGGCAAGCCCTTCACGCCGGGGATGGGCATGGAGATGCCGCAGAAGTCGAAGATATTGCCGACGGTGGTGTTGCGCAGGACCAGACCATTGGCGCGCCAGAAGGCATC
Organism: Alphaproteobacteria bacterium; assembly: GCA_037143285.1. GTDB lineage: Bacteria > Pseudomonadota > Alphaproteobacteria > Rhizobiales > Phreatobacteraceae > Phreatobacter. The sequence goes on from JBAWYY010000214.1 coordinate 932, forward strand.
GTCATTGGTGAGGAGCTCACCAATGCGCGGCGCGCGGATCGGTGAGGTCGGCAGGATCAGCGCATTCGTCTCGATGAGATGATCGCGCATGCGGGCGATCAGGCTCGCACGCTTATGCGTGAGGCGAATGTAATCCGCGCCCGTTGCCTTGGCGCCGACGCGAATGCGGGCAAGCACGCGCGGGTCAAACTCGCGCTCGCGCTCTTCCATCCATTCGGCATGGATGGCTGCTGCCTCGATGGCGACGAAGGGCGCTTTGGCCATGGCTTCAGCGAGTTCGGCGAGCAGCGGGTCGATATTGATCTCGGAAATCTTAGCCCCGGCGCGCGAGAGCCGTGTGAGGCTCTGCTCGAAGGCCTTCTCAACCTCGGGCTCCATCTCGGTGAAGAGCCGGCCGCGCGGCACGGCGAGGCGCACACTGGAGAGGGAGGCAGCCGTCAGCGTCCAGGGGTCTTCGCCGGCGAGCACGGCGTCGGCCGCCGCGCAATCAGCGACGCTGCGGGCAAGCGGCCCAATGGAGTCGAGCGTATAGGACAGTGGGAAGGCGCCAGCCTTCGGCACGCGCCGCTCCGTCGGCTTGAACCCGACGCAGCCATTGAGGGCGGCGGGGATACGAATGGAGCCGCCGGTGTCGGAGCCAAGCCCCATGCGCGAGGTGCCCTCAGCGACCGAGACGCCGGCGCCCGACGAGGACCCGCCGGGGACGCAACGCTTGTCGGCGGCATTCCCGGGCGTGCCGAAATGGGGGTTGATGCCGATCCCGGAAAAGGCGAATTCGCTCATATTCGTCTTGCCGACGATGACGGCGCCGGCACGGCGCAGCCGCGCCACCACCGGTGCATCGACAAGCGCGGGCTTGGCGCGTTTGAGGATCGTCGAGCCAGCGGTGGTCACTTCGCCAGCGACATCGAAGAGGTCCTTGATCGAGACGATCCAGCCGTCGATGGGCGAGAGCGGATAGCCACCCTTCAGACGCGCATCGGCCGCGGCTGCTTCCTCACGCGCGCGATCCGCATAGGTTTTCACAAAGGTGATCCGCCCATCGGAACTGGGATTGTCGATGGCGGCGAGGGATTTTTCGAGCGCGTCGCGAACAGCCGTCGTCATGATTGATCCTCGAATTGTGACAAAAGACCGTCACTGACGACCGATAAGCGGTCAACCACCTTTAGGATGTGACTGTTCTTACACAGGTTCTAATCCGCACCATTCTGCCACGAAAAGTACCATGGAACCTGTGACTCGCTTCATACTTTCGAGTGAGAAGCGCTCGTCGAAGCCGTGAACGTTCTCAGATTTCACGCCGTAGCAGAGCGCCGGCACCTTGTCGTAGAGCGCATAGACGCGAGTATCCAGGTACGCCGGGGTGACGAGGTCTTCGAGCGGCTTGCCGGTGGCGGCCTCGTGAGCGCGCGCGAGACAGGCCTCAGCCTCCGAGCCGGGCTCGAGCACATAGCCTTCCACCGTGAAGCCGTTCCAGGTGATGCGCGGCGGGTTATTGGCCAGAAAGCGATCGGCGCGCGCAGCCCCCGCAACGGCCTCTTCCACCGCCCGCTTCATCACATCGGGATGTTCGCCCGGATAGATCGCGATGCGGCAGTCGAAGGTGCACCAGGCCGGCACGGAGGACGCCCAATCGCCGCCGATGATCTTGCCGAAGTTCAAGTTGATGGGGTGGGGCTCGCGGGTGAACAGCGGGTGCTCGAAGCGCTTCTCGTTCCAGCGCTCTTCCAAGAGACGGAGCGACTGCATGACGCGGAAGGCAGCCTCGATGGCGTTCTGCCCGCTGCCGGCATGGCGCACATGGACGGGGAGGCCCTCGACCCGGATTTGGAACCAGAGCACGCCGGCATTGGCGCGCACGATGCACTCATCTTCCGGCTCGGGGATCAGCACGGCATCGGCTTTGAACCCGCGCAAATGGCACATGAGCGCGCCATTGCCGGTGGATTCCTCTTCCACCACCGACTGCACGGTGACGGTTGCCGCCGGTTGCACGCCGATGCGCTTCATTGCGTCGAAGACCGCAAACATGGCGGCGTGCCCGGCCTTCATGTCGGCGCCACCGCGGCCATAGAACCAGTCGCCCTCGATGCGCGGTTCGAAGGGCGGGCTGGTCCAGAGCTCTAAGGGGCCCGCCGGCACCACATCCACATGGCTTTGCAGGATGAGGCTTCGCCCGGTTTCGTTTTTCGGCCGGTGAATGCCGACGACAATGGGCGCCTTGGAATGTTCAGGCGAGAAGGGCGAGCCGCCGGGATGCCGGCTGATCGCCGCCTCGTCCATGGCGAAGCGATCCATCGCCCAGCCGCGATCGCGCATTTGCCGGAACACGAAGTCCTGGCAGGCCTGTTCCTCGCCGCGAAGCGAGGGGAACCCAACGAGGTCCTTGGTCAGCTCGATCTGATTGGCGAAATTGTCGTCGACGGCCTTGAGCAGGCGAGCGGTGAGGGCGGGGTCGAGCGTCATGATGTCCTCCAAGGTGGAGGATAGGCTAACCGAGCCTGATCAATCGGCAATCGCTTGCAGGGCAGGGCGGCTCTGTGAAACCTTCTGGCGACTCACCAAGGACATCCCATGAAAGCCGTGACCTCCGACGCCCATCGCGGCCATGACCCCAAGCGCTTCGTATTGCGCGGCCGCTTCGTGCCCGGCGAAGACAAGCCCGAGCGCGCCGACCGGCTTGAGGCGGGCTTGAAGGCAGGCGGGCATGAGATCGTTCCCGCCGAGAGTTTTGGCCAGGGGCCAAGGCTGGCGGTTCACTCGGTCGACTATCTGCGCTTCCTTGAGGAAGCCTGGTCGCAATGGGAGGTGCTGCCCAATGCCTCCGACGAGGTTATCGGCAATGTCCATCCCGTGCGCGGGGTGGTGACCTATCCGACCTCCATTGTCGGACGTGCCGGCTGGCATATGCAGGACATGGCCTGCGGCATTGGCCCGAAGACCTGGGCCGCCATTGCCGGAGCCTGCGATGTGGCAGTGACGGCCGCCGAACTCATCTGCGAAGGCGAGCGCGCCGCCTATGCGCTCTGCCGTCCGCCGGGCCACCATGCTTTTAAGGATATGGCGGGCGGCCATTGCTTCATCAATAACAGCGCAGTGGCGGCCCAGCACCTGCGGACCATGCATGATCGCGTGGCGATCCTCGATATCGATATCCACCACGGCAATGGCACGCAGACGATCTTCTATGACCGCGCCGATGTGCTCACGACCTCCGTCCATGGCGATCCCGCGCGGTTCTATCCCTTCTTCTGGGGCCATGCCCATGAGCGGGGAGCAGGTGCCGGCGAAGGTTTCAACGTCAATTGCCCGATCCCCATTGGCGCTAGCGATGACGTCTATGTCGCTGCGATCGAAACCCTGAGCGAGACCATCCGCGCCTTCACGCCCGGCGCCGTGGTGGTGGCGCTGGGGCTCGATGCCTCAGCGGATGATCCCTTCGGCGGTGCCAAGGTGACCGCTGACGGCTTTCGTCGCGCAGGCGAGGTGATCGCGCGGCTCGGTTGCCCGACGCTCTTCGTCCAGGAAGGCGGCTATATGTCCGAGAGCTTGGGTGGCAACCTGACCGCCGTGCTCGCGGGCTATGAGGGCAAGGTGTGAGACCGCGCACGATCCCATGACATGCGAATGGCTGGGTCCCCGTGAGCAAAAAGGGGTTCCCGCTTCACCCCGAAGCCCCTAATCTCGGCTGCTTCCGATCTCGAAGGGCCTGATCTCATGGACAATCGCAACGACGTCTGGCGCGCAGTCGACGCCAACAAGGACCGCCTCATCGCCTTGTCGGATCGGGTCTGGGCCATGCCAGAGGTCTGCTACACCGAGGAGCGTTCGTCCGCTGAACATCTGGCCGAGTTGAAGGCCCAGGGCTTCCGCGTCACCGAGCGCGTCGCCGGCATTCCGACCGCCGTCATGGGCGAAGCGGGTGAGGGCGGGCCGATCATCGCCTTCCTCGGTGAATATGATGCGCTGCCGGGCCTCAGCCAGGAGGCGGGCGTTGCCGAGCACCGCCCGGTCGAAAACGGCGGCCCGGGCCATGGTTGCGGCCATAATCTCTTAGGCTCTGCTGCCATGCTCGCGGCCACTGCCGTGAAGGATTGGCTCGCCGAGCACAAGATCCCCGGCCGCGTGCGCTACTACGGCTGCCCTGCGGAAGAGGGCGGTGCGGCCAAGGCCTTCATGGCGCGCGCCGGCGCCTTCGAGGGCGCCGATATCGCGATCACCTGGCACCCCTCGAGCTTCTGGGAAGTGGCCCCGCCCTTGGGGCTTGCCAATACCCGCGCCGACTTCACCTTCACAGGCAAGACGGCGCATGCCGCAGCCGCCCCCCATCTTGGGCGCAGCGCGCTCGATGCGGTGGAACTGATGAATGTCGGCGTCAACTATATGCGCGAGCACATGCCGTCCGACGCG
>JBAWYY010000215.1:0-5297 GCA_037143285.1 Alphaproteobacteria bacterium
TGCTCGGCTTTCTTCTGCTCCAACTGGTGCCCGGCGATATCGCGGCGGTGGTGGGTGGTCCAACCGCGACCCCTGAAATCCTGGAGCGGATCCGGCAAGACCTTGGTCTCGATCGGCCGCTTATCGTCCAATTCCTGCTCTATCTCGGCCGGGTCGTGCGCGGCGATCTCGGCTATTCCATGATCAACAATACGCCGGTGCTCGAAGAGCTCGCCGAAGCCGTTGGGCCGACGGTGGAATTGATGCTCGCTTGCCTCATTTGGTCGGTGCCGCTTGGCATCGCCATGGGCATCGTTGCGGCGGTTAATCGCGGGCGCTGGCCCGATCGGCTGATCATTGCGCTATCTGTCGCGGGCGTCTCAACGCCGGTCTTTTTCATCGGTCTCGGGCTGATGATGGTGGTCGGCTATCAATGGCAGCTTCTGCCCTTTCTCGGACGAGGCGGGCCGCTCTGGACGCTCGATGGTCTCGCCCATGTGGCCCTGCCGGCGCTGACTTTGGGGCTCACCTTCATCGGGCCGGTGGCGCGCATGACCCGCACGGCAGCGCTTGAGGTCTTCAACGCGGATTATGTCCGCACGGCCCGCGCGAAGGGCCTCAGAGAGCGCGCGGTGGTGATCCATCATGTGCTGCGCAATGCGCTCATCCCAGTGATCACGATTATTGGGCTTCAGGCGGGCTTTCTCTTAGGCGGCGCTGTTGTCACCGAGACGATCTTCTCCTGGCCGGGTGTTGGCCGGCTCGCGGTCGGGGCGATCCTTGCCCAGGATTTTCCGCTGGCGCAGGGCGCGATCCTGGTGCTCGCCATCTCCTTCATTCTCATCAACCTGATTGTTGATGCGCTCTACGGGGTGCTTGATCCGAGAGTTGGCAAGGCATGACGGTCATCGAGCTCTCAGGCCCTGCACCGACGCGCATCGGCTGGTTTGGCCGGCTGATGCGGGACCGCGTTGCCGTTGTGGCCGCCCTTATCTTGGTGCTCATCGCGCTTGCGGCGATTTTCGCGCCCTATCTCGCGCCCAACGACCCCTATCTCACCGCCACCCGCCGGCGCATGCTGCCGCCGGTGTGGGAGGTTCGCGGTCTCTGGCAATATCCGCTCGGCACTGATGGGGTCGGGCGCTGTATCCTGTCGCGGCTCTTGTTTGGCGCGCGGGCAACGCTTGGCACTGCGCTGATTGCTACGGGCATCGGCGGGTCGATTGGGCTGTTTATTGGCCTCGTCGCTGCTTTTTCGAAGCGCCTCGACGGTTGGTTGATGCATTTGTCCGACGTACTCTTGTCGTTCCCGGCGATCCTGTTGGGGCTCGCTTTTGCCGCCGTGGTGGGTCCGGGCTTGACCGCCGTGATCGTGGCGTTGGCCATTGCGACGGTACCGACGGTGGCGCGCGTCACGCGTGGCGCCGCCCTTGTGGTGATGGCGCAGGATTTCGTTGAGGCCGGACGCTCCATCGGCCTGTCCGATCCGGCTCTCCTTTGGCGCTATGTGCTGCCCAACTGCATCTCCTCGGTCTTTGTGTATCTAACCCTGCGGTTCGGGCAGGTGATCCTGCTTGGGTCCGCGCTGTCGTTCTTAGGCCTCGGCGTTCAGCCGCCGGCCGCCGAACTTGGAACCATGGCGGCAAGCGGGCGCAACGAATTGTTCCTCGCGCCTCACGTCGCCACCATCCCCTGCGTCGCCATCATCATCATCGTGCTCTGCGCCAATCTGTTGGGAGACGCGTTGCGCGATGTGCTCGATCCCCGTCTGCGCAATACTTGAACCTGAACGACCCGCTGAAGCGGGCGCCCTTCCAGTGGAGACCGTCATGCCTCTGAAACGACTGACCCCCTTGGGCCTCGCGCTCGCCGCCGGCCTCGCCCTTGCAACGCCGTCGCTCGCGCAAAACTCGCTCACCATCGTGCGTGAGGTGGACAGCGACCGCTACGACCCCCATCGCTCCACCGCGCGCGGGGCATCCGAGGTCTTGTTCATGCTCGCCGATACCCTGGTATCGCTCGACCACGACATGACCTCGATCAAGCCGGGCCTCGCTGAGAGCTGGTCTGTGTCCCCCGATGGTAAGGTCTATACCTTCAAACTCCGCGCAGACGTGAAGTTCTGCGACGGTAAGGCCATGACGGCGGATGACGTTGTCTATTCCATCAAGCGGTGGATCGATCCGGCCACCCGTTCGCCCGTGCGCTGGCGCGCCGGTCCGGTCGAAGACATCGTCGCTAAGGATGCGACGACCGTCGAATATCGGCTTACCGCGCCGTTCTCCGAGCTCCTTTATCAGCTGACCCAAAGCTTCGCCGTTGTCATCGACAAGGCCAATGTGGACGCGCTGGGCGCCGATTTCGGCGTGCGCGGCTTCAACGGCACAGGTCCCTATTGCTGGGTCGATTGGCGTCCGCGTAACGACATGAGGCTTCGCCGTCACGCCGCCTATCGCTGGGGCCCACCGATCTACGAGAACCGTGGGCCGGCTCACATCGAGGAGATCGTCTGGCGGATCGTGCCGGAGGAAAACACGCGGCTTGCCGCCGTGCTGTCGGGCCAGAGCCAGGTCACCCAATATGTGCCCTATTCGGGGCTAGCGACCATTCGCGCCAATCGCAATCTGCGGGTTGTCGAGAACAGCGCGGCCTTCTGGACCTATTTCATCGGGTTCAAGATCGACAAGGCCGGCGTGAATGATCCGATCGTCCGACGGGCCATGGTGATGGCCGTCGACCAAGAAGCGATCTCGCGCGACATCAATTTCGGCGAAACCGAGCCTGCCTTCTCCTACATCCATCAGGCCGCTACCGATTGGGACAAAAAGGTGGACCCGGTGCTGATCAAGACCAATGTGGCGGAAGCCAATCGGTTGCTTGACGAGGCAGGCTGGGTTCGCGGTGCTGATGGCATCCGCGCCAAGGCGGGGCAACGTCTGTCGCCGCTCGTCTATGGCTTTACCGGTTCCACCTGGCAGAAGCTGATGGAGACCGTGCAGGGCGATCTGCGCAAGATCGGCGTCGACCTGCGCATTCAGCTGTTTGATGCCACCGTTGCTTGGGGTCGGCTTGCAACCCAGGAGTTCGATATGTTCGGCATGTCGTTCCCCTACATCACGGCAGGCGACGCGTTGAACCTCTACTTCCGCTCGGCCAATGCACCGACGCCGAACCGGATGAACTGGAAAGATGCGACGACCGATCGGCTCTTGGAGACCGGCATGACGGCAGTCGCTGATGCCGATCGCGCATCAGCCTATGGCGAGGTCCTTCGCCAGGTGCACGAGGCGGCCGTCTGGATCCCGCTCTATCACGAGCCGATGAAGATGGCGGCCTCTGCGCGGCTCGCCCCTTTCAAGGCCCACAACATCTATGGCTGCGGGCTCTACAAAGGCCTCGACCTGCGTTTCCTCGCCCAACGTTGACTTTAAGGGCCCTTGGCATGTTGCCGGGGGCTTTTTGCGCATCAGGACTTTCAAATCATGGCCATTACGCTCGTCAAAAATGCCGCTTGGGTCGTCGCCTTCGATGGCCGAAAACACACCTATATGCAGGGCGCGGATGTCGCCTTTGAGGGTGATGCGATCGTGCATGTGGGACCAGGCTTTGCGGGCAAGGCCACGACCACCATCGACGGCGCCGGGCTGATGGTGATGCCCGGTCTCGTCAATGTGCATTCGCACCCGGCCTCTGAGCCCATGACCAAGGGCTGGAACGATGAGCTTGGCTCGGCAAAGCTCTATCAGTCCTCGCTCTATGAGTTCATGCCGCTGTTTCGCTGCGATCCCGAGGGCATCCCGGATTGCGCCAAGGTTGCCTATAGCGAGCTCCTTCTCTCCGGCGTCACGACGCTGGTTGATATGTCGGTCGCCTGGGACGGCTGGCTTGAGACCTTCGCGGCCTCAGGGCTTCGCGGCGTACTCTCGCCCATGTATCGCTCGGCCCGATGGTTCACCCGCAACGGCCATGTGGTCGAATATGAGTGGGAGAAGGACGACGGCGAAAAGGCGATGACCGATGCCATGGCGGTGTTGGATTCAGCCGCCAAACACCCCTCAGGCCGCATGTCCGGCATGGTTGCGCCGAGCCAGATCGACACCTGCTCGCCGCGCCTCATCAAAGAAAGCTTCCAGGAGGCGAAACGGCGGAAACTGCCGTTCCAGATCCACGCCGCGCAGTCCATCGTCGAGTTCCATGAGATCACCCGCCGCCACGGCAAGACGCCGGTGGAATGGCTGGGCTCGCTCGACGTGCTCTCGGAGCGCAGTCTGATCGGTCACGGCATTTTCCTCGACCATCACGCCAATGTTCACTGGCCTCGGCGCGATGACCTGCAGGATCTCGTTGATACCGGGACGACGGTCGCCCATTGCCCGACCGTCTTCCAGCGGCGCGGCATCGCGCTCCAAACTTTCGGCGAATATGTCCGCCGCGGCGTGCCCATGGCGATCGGCACGGACACCTATCCCCACAATATGATTGAAGAAATGCGCCATGTCGCGATCACCTCGCGCCTCCTGGCGGAGGATGTCTATGACGTCCGCACCGTCGACGTCTTCAACGCCGCAACGCTTGGCGGCGCAAAGGCCTTGGGGCGCAAAGACATTGGCCGTATCGCAGTGGGTGCGAAGGCCGATCTCGTGCTCGTCGACGTGACCCATCCCGCCATGCGGCCGCTGCGCGATCCCGTACGCTCGATGGTCTATGCGGCTGGTGAGCGCGCCATTCGCACGGTCTTTGTCGGGGGCACCAAGGTGGTTGACGGCGGCAAGGTGCTCACGATCGATCATGCTGCGGCCTCAGAGCGGCTGGAGGCGGCCCAACGCCGCGCGGAAGCGAAGGTGAAGAGCTTGGATTGGGCCAAGCGCGACCACATGAAGATTTCGCCGCTGATGTTCCCACCGGCCAAGGGCGTTTGATGGCGGGACAGAATGAAGCCAGCGCGACGTCCGGAGATGTCGTGCTCGAGGTTCAGTCGCTAGCGACGCATTTCCGCACCGAGCGAGGGCTGTTCCGGGCGGTCGATGGGGTGAGCTTTGAGCTCCGCCGTGGCCGCACGCTCGGCATTGTCGGCGAATCCGGTTGCGGCAAGTCTGTCACTTCGCTCTCAATTATGGGGCTGGTGCCGGAACCGCCGGGCATTCGGGCCGGCGGCAAGGTCTTGCTGGAGGGCGAGGATCTCCTCGCCAAATCCCGGGATGAGATGACCCTCATCCGTGGCGCCAAGATTGCCATGATCTTTCAGGAGCCGATGACCTCGCTCAATCCCGTGCATCGGATTGGTGATCAGATCGTCGAGGGTCTGGTGAGGACGCGTG
>JBAWYY010000216.1:0-5252 GCA_037143285.1 Alphaproteobacteria bacterium
CTCGAAAGAGGCGGGCGTCGCGCCACCCGTGATGTCATTCTCGATGTCGTCGAGCGTGTAACCGACAGCGAGTTTGGCTGCGACCTTGGCGATGGGGAAACCGGTCGCCTTGGAGGCAAGCGCTGAAGAACGCGACACGCGCGGGTTCATCTCGATCACGACGAGACGACCGTCCTCGGGGTTCACAGCGAATTGGACGTTGGAGCCGCCGGTTTCCACCCCGATCTCGCGCAAGACCGCAATCGAGGCGTCGCGCATCATCTGATATTCTTTGTCGGTGAGCGTCAGCGCCGGCGCAATCGTGATCGAATCGCCGGTATGGACGCCCATAGGATCGAGGTTTTCAATGGAGCAGACGATGATGGCATTGTCCGCCTTGTCGCGGACGACCTCCATCTCGAACTCTTTCCAGCCGAGCACGCTCTCTTCCACGAGGACTTCGGTGGTGGGCGAGGCATCAAGGCCGCGCTCGATGATCTCAATATATTCGGCCTTGTTATAGGCAATGCCGCCGCCGGTGCCGCCCATGGTGAAAGACGGGCGGATGATAGCGGGCAGGCCCACATCGTCGAGCACGTCAAGCGCCGCACCCAGCGACTGCACCACATGGCTCTTGGGCGTTGCGAGGCCGATCTTGGTCATGGCCTCGCGGAAGCGCGCGCGATTCTCAGCCTTATCGATGGCATCCGCCTTCGCGCCGATCATTTCGACGCCAAATTTGGCAAGAACGCCCATTTCTTCGAGCTTCAGCGCGGTGTTGAGCGCGGTTTGCCCGCCCATGGTCGGGAGGAGCGCGTCGGGCCGCTCCTTCTCGATGATCTTGGCGACAATCTCCGGCGTGATCGGCTCGATATAGGTTGCATCCGCCAGCTCCGGATCGGTCATGATCGTGGCGGGATTGGAATTGACCAGGATGATGCGATAGCCCTCGGCTTTCAGGGCTTTCACCGCCTGCGTGCCGGAATAGTCGAACTCGCAGGCCTGGCCGATAACAATCGGCCCCGCGCCGATGATCAGGATCGAGGAGATGTCGGTACGTTTGGGCATGAGTTCTTTCGCAGTTGCGCGCGAGCCGCCCCAACGCTTATCGCGCGGGTCGTCCTGAGAGCGCCGTGTCCTTGTGCTAAGCCGCCCCTATAGACTGGCACGCCGCGCGATGGAAGGGCGAAGGCCATGTTCCCGCGCATCAATCAACCGCAATCCGCACGGCTGGCACGCGAACAAGGGGGCGCGGGTTTCGGGGGATGCCGCTCCGCTCTCGCAACAGGCAGGGTTTACGCTCAGTTGGATGAGACGCGCTGAGGCGCCCCGCTCAGCGCCGGACGGTCTCGACCGATCGCGGGCTCAGCTTTTCGGCGAGCGTGCGGGCAAGCGTCACGCCGACGCAAAAATAGCTCGCATCCACCATGTGCAGATTGTCGGGGCCGAAGAGTTCGTTCTCGGTGAGCCGGCCGTCCTGCAACAGCGTGTTCATGACGTCATAGCGCCGATAGACTGCCGTACCCGTTTCGGTCGCGACCTCGCGAAGGGCCGCGAGATAATCGGCATAGAGCGGATAACGCTCGACCCGAGGCACCGGCTGGTGGTCCATCATGACGACGTCTGCCCCGCTCTCGCGCAGCTTGGCGATGCCACGGCGCAAGATGCGGCGGAAGCGGTCGAGCCCAAGGTCGACGATCGCGTCATTGACGCCGGTCTGCCAGATCACCAGCGCGGGATGCTCGTCCAAGACCTCGTCATCCATGCGGTGGAACATCTGCAGCGCGGTGTTGCCACCCACCCCGCGATTAATCACCCGCACTTCATGGCCCGGCAGCAGGCGCGACAATTCGCTCTCAAGCACAGCCGGAAAAGTCGCATTGGGGTTGGAAGCACCCGATCCTGCCGTTGATGAGGAGCCAAGCGCCACGATCGTCAGTTCGCGGCCATCGCGAATGGCGGCGCGCGCCTGTGGCAAATCCTGACCGAAGGAGCGCAGGGCCGCGACCACATTGCAACGTGCCGGCAGGCCGCCAAAGTCCGCCTCAGCCCGCACAGGTCCGTTCGCCAAAAAGAAAGCGAGCAGAGCCCCGAAGGCTAAAAGACGCTTGGCAGCGATCACGCGGTGCGGACCTCGTTCAACGGCTTAGCGGCAGGCACCCCACGGCGCTCCACAGCGGTACGATACCAGGAAAGCACACGAGCCGCCGTCAACAAAGCCCCGATGCCGAAAATATTGACAGCAAACTGCATGGTCCAGTCGCGACCGACTTCGAAGAACACGAAGGTGCCGAGCAGCGACAAGATGACGCCGAGCCCGAACAGCGGCAGCGAATGCTTGCCAGCCTCTGTGAAGAGACGCGCGGGCGTGCTCTCCAACCAAGCGGCATTCACCGGCACGAGGCGGGCAACCACATAGGCGAGCGCCAAAGCATGAACCAAGCGCCAGGGCGACAGATTGGTCTTGTCCGCTTCAATCCGCCAGCCATCCGGCAGCGCGAGAGCATCAAGGCCCGGGAGTGCGGTCCAGGGCGCGGCGTTGATCAGACCGAAGGCGAGAAAGGCGACGGCGCCAACAAACAAGAGCCGCGAGGCCGACAGGCGCAGGCCCGAGAGGGTGGCATGACCCGCAACAAGGCCAACCGTGAACAGGAACTGCCACGCAAAGGGGTTGAAGAACCAGGTGCCGCCGGTCGCAAGGTTCGGCAAGGTCAGATCAAGCGACCAGGCCGCCGCATAAAGGCCGCCGGAAGCCAAAAGCGCCAACATGGGCGCGATACGCGCAAGACCCCACAGCGCCGGCAAAAGCGCCAGCAGCACGATATAGAGCGGCAGAATGTCGAGATAGTTCGGCAGGAACATCAAGCTCGCGATCTGCACAAGCGCGGTCGCTGGGTCCTGAAAGAACGGCAGGATCGCCACATGCTCGTAATAGAGCGGGTTGCCGAACTTGGTCGCCATGAAGGCCACAGCCACGGCCATGAAAAGGAACAGGCCGAGATGGGCCATGTAGAGCTTCCAGATCCGCGCCACTACCTGCGCTGAACCCTGCACGATGCCGTCGCGGTTAAAGGCCGTGCCATAGGCGAGGGCTGCCGAATAGCCGGCGAGCAGCACGAAATATTCCGCCGCATCCGAGAGGCCCATGGCTGACGGCGTCACACGGGAGAGCACGTTGCCGGCCACATGGTCGATGAAAATGACGATCAGAGCCAAGCCGCGGAAGAGATCAACCCGCGTGTCACGTGCCACTCGGGCGGGCGCCCCAGGGGTTGGCCCACCTCTCAACCAAGAGGAGAAGGTCGTGATCTCGGACATAAGGCAGCCTGCTGGAACGCGGTTAACGCAAGGTATGTGCTGAATGCCCTAGGCGTGGTTTCGATTGACTTAATCGTATAGCCAAAAATGCGTATCAATTATGTCACGAGCCGGTGTGCGCTCATCACGAAACCGCGAGAGCTATGCAAAAATAACAGGATTTTTGTGCGTTTAAAGGCTCGTCGTCAGCGACCGGCCAGGGCCTCTCGCCAAGCCGCCTCGATCACATCGGGCTGTTCAAGCGGAAAGAAATGCGTTCCCTTGGCAACCATTGACGCCACGACTTTGGGCGCGACACGGGCAACTCGCTCAACCCCGCCATAAACCGTTGAGCCCTCTTCCGCCGCAAAGAGCCGCACAGGCCGCTTGCAGCGGGCCAGAACGCCCCAGGTGTCCTGGCCCTGAGCGCCGAAGGTCGCAGCTTCCCACTCAGGCCGGCAGGCAAGCGTCACCGTGCCATCCGGACGGTCGACAAAGCCTTGGTCGACATAGGCTTCCAACAGGCCCGGCGCCCAATTCGCGAAAGCTTTGCGCTTGGCATAGCTTTCGACCACGGCGGCACGCGACGGGAAATCCGCCCGCCGCTTCAAGGCGCCAAGCGCGAGCGGCGTGCGCTTGCCCAGGCGGCGCATAAGCGGAAGCCGCGCCATCCAATGGATTTTCGGATTGAGCACCACGGGATCGAACAACACGAGGCGCTCAACGCTCGCCGGGCTAAGTTCTGTCGTGAGCAAAGACACCATGCCGCCGAGCGAGTGGCCTGAGAGCACCGGCGCGCGCGCGCCCTTCGGCACCAGTTCCTGGAGCGCGAAGGCCATATCCGCCGCATAGCCGCGCCAGGTGTGGAAGCCTGCAAGCGGCGTCGGCAACTCGGTGCGACCATGCCCACGCAGGTCGAGGGCAACGGCCGTAAAGTCAGGCGCTAGCCGAGCAAGGATCGGCGCATAGAGGGACGCGCAAAACCCATTGGCATGCAGCATGACGAGATCGGGCGGGCGCGTCTGCGGCCCAACGCCAAGCCCGCGAATAACGCCTTCCGGATGGCTGATCGCAACCGGCCAGACTTCGGCCGGCGTCACGCCCCAAGCCCCCCGCTGGTCAGTTCCATCGGCACGGCGCCTTCGTCCTTAATCGCGCCCAGCGTCAGAACCGTGCGGACATTGCGCACATTGGGCGTTGCGATCAGGTCGTTCACGAAGGCCTGGAAACTCGAAATATCAGGCGCGACGCATTTCATCACGAAATCCATATCGCCGGAGACCGTGTGGCACTCCCGCACGATGGGCCAGGCACGCACCTTGTCGGAAAAGGCGTTAAGGTCGGCTTCCGCTTGGCTTGCAAGATGCACCATCGCGAATACGGTCACCTCGAAGCCGAGCTTGTCGGAGGCAAGAAGCGCGCGATAGCCGCGGATGAAGCCGAGTTCTTCGAGTGCACGCACACGGCGAAGGCAGGGCGGCGCGGAAATACCAACGCGGCTCGCAAGCTCCACATTGGTCATGCGACCGTCGCCCTGGAGCTCCTTCAGGATCTTCCAGTCGATGGCGTCGAGGCGAGCCTTCACGGTCGATGATTCCTTGGATGAGCACGGCATTTCACGTGCCCGTGGCGGATAGCTCAGACCGCCGGTCCGCGCAAGAAAATGTCGCGACGGGCCGGTCTGCGGACAGGACTGGACAAGAAACGCCGACGGCAGGGGGTTCCGAAAAGATCGTGAGACGGGTAAAAGACGCGTTCCCTTCGCCGCTGAAACGGGAGCTTGTCCATGTCCCTTATTGAACTCGATCGTTTCCGTGCGACCCCCGTCGAAAGCGACCCCTATGACTACATGGTGGTCGAAAATTTCGTGAAGGCGGACAAGCTCGCCGGCATCCTGGCCGATTATCCGGATGTGCCGGGACCAGGCTCCCATCCGCCCTATGTGCTCGACATTAAAGGGCAATTTGCTGCCCTGA
>JBAWYY010000217.1:0-5231 GCA_037143285.1 Alphaproteobacteria bacterium
CATTGGTCAGGCCATCGGTTGCGATATTGCCGCCATAGCCGCCGCCGGTGATCTGATACATCACATAGCCCGCGCCCTTTTTCGGGTCGAAGCCGCCAAGCGCGAAATTGCCCGAGGTGCCGGCGGGGGCGGCGGTCACAAGCCCCGGGATTGCCTGGACGAGGCACAAGAACACCGCTTCGGCGATCCGCTGCGACACCTCTGCCGCGCAGCCCGATACCGGGCGTGGATAGCGCGCATCGAGAAACGTGCCTTCCGGGCGAATGATGGTGAGCGGCTCGAAGGTGCCGGCATTGATCGGCACATCGGGGAAAATATGCTTCACCGCGAGATAGACAGCAGACAGGGTGGTTGCGATCACCGAATTCATCGGACCCGCGCAGGGCGGCGATGAGCCCGCAAAATCAAAGGTCAGGCCCTCGCCCGCCTTGGTGACCGCGAGCACGATCGCGAGCGGCTCATTCACCACCCCATCGGAATCGACAAAAGCCGTTGCGCGATAGGTACCGTCGGGGATAGCGGCGATCTCGGCCCGCATGAGCTTTGCTGAGCGGGCGCGGATCGCGCCAATCGCGGCATCGAGCGTCTCGCGGCCATAGCGCGCGATCATGTCCAGGAGGCGCGCCTCCCCCACCATCAGGGCGGCAGCCTGGGCCTTGATGTCGCCGATGCGCTGATCGGCGATGCGGATATTGGATAAGATGATGGCGACAATCTCTTTGTCGATCTCGCCGCGCTTGAACAGCTTCACCGGCGGCAGACGCAGGCCCTCCTGTTCGACTTCCGTGGCGTGAGCGGAAAAGCCGCCCGGCACCATGCCGCCGATATCGGGCCAGTGCCCGGTATTTTGCAGCCAGCAGAACAATTCACCGTCGACGAAGACGGGCTTGGCAAAGCGCACATCCATCAGATGCGTGCCGCCGAGATAGGGGTCGTTGACGATATAGATATCGCCGGGCTCCGGCGCGCCGGCCCGGCCCTCGCGGATGAGCCGGATGATCTCGGCGGTCGAATATTGCATCGTGCCGACAAAGACCGGCAGGCCATATTCGCCCTGCGCAATCAGCGCGCCGGTGTCGCGATCATAAATGCCGTCGGAGCGGTCATCAGCTTCCGCGATGACGGGCGAGAAGGCCGCGCGCGAGAAGGCGATGTCCATCTCGTTGCAGACCTGCTGCAGGCCGGCCTGAATGACCGCAAGGGTGAGTGCATCAATCACAGGGGCGGTCATATCTTCACCCTCACATTGCCGATGGCATCGACTGTCGCGGTCGTGCCGGGCTCCACCACCGTGGTCGCATCAATCTGCTGGATGACGGCGGGTCCCTCGATCACAGCGCCAATCGGCAGTTGGTCGCGGGCATAGACGCCGGCCTGCCACCACCGTCCCTCGGCATAAAGCGCCCGTGTGGCGATCCGCGCCTCGTCAGCATTTGCGCGCCTGAGCGTCGGGTCCAAAAGGGACACGAGCGGGAAGGGGCGCCGCCGCCCGACAACGCTGGTCACGAGATTGACGAGGACCGCGCGGATCTCCGGCAGGCTCACCTGAAAGCGTTGGAAATAGGCGGCTTCAAACAGGGCCTGCAGTTCCTCGCGGCTCACATCCACATGGGGGATCGTGACGCGAATGAGATGCGTTTGCCCGCGGAACTGCATGTCGGCGCCGTGGACGACGATGAGATCGTCGATCTCGGAGCGCTCTTCCTCCACAACCGCCCGGGCGCTGTCGCGCTGGGCGATGAGGAGGCGGTGGACATCGGCCATATCGAGATCGGCGAGCGGCCGGTTGAGCGTATTGACCCGGTCCTGGCGCAGATCGGCGACAAGACAGCCCAGCGCATTGGTGAGCCCCGGCCGCGCCGGCACCAGCACCTCGGGGATCCCGAGTTCGCGCGCGAGCGCCACCGCATGGAGCGGGCCCGCGCCGCCGAAGGCGAACAGCACGAAGTCGCGGGGGTCATGGCCGCGCGACAGAGACACCATGCGGATCGCGCCGCTCATATGGACATTGCCCAGCCGAATGACGGCAGCCGCAGCCTCGTCCACGCTCAGGCCTAAGGGCTTGGCAAGCTCGGCCTCAAAGATTGCGCGGATATGATCGAGTGCGACCCCGCCGGTGACGGCAGTCAGCCGCTCCGGATCAAGCCTACCGAGGATCAGGTTCGCGTCCGTGATGGTCGGGAGCTTGCCGCCCCGGCCATAGCCGATAGGGCCGGGCTCAGAGCCCGCGCTATGGGGTCCAACCTGCAGCATGCCCGCGCGGTTGACCGAGGCGATTGAGCCGCCGCCGGCACCCACCGTGCGCACATCCACCATGGGGAGGTGGATCGGCAAGCCATAGGCAATGGTGAGTTCCGCCGAGACCTCGGGCACGCCGCCCGCGATGAGCGCCACGTCGGTGGACGTGCCGCCCATGTCATAGGTGATGGCATTGGTGAGGCCGGATTGGCTGAGCGTTGCGGCTGCCGCCATCACGCCGGAGGCAGGCCCCGACATCACGGTCTTCGCCGCCTCGCGCGCCACATGGCCTGCCGGCACGGTGCCGCCATTGCCGTTCATGACAAGGAGATCCCTGGCAAAGCCCGCGCCGCGCAAATTGTCCTGGAGGCGCGCGATATAGCGGTCGAGGATCGGCTGGACGGCGGCGTTCACGCTTGCCGTCGTGCCGCGCTCATATTCACGAAATTCGGACAGAAGCTCGTGGCCGAGCGTCACATAGGCATTGGGCCAGAGCGCGCGGGCAATGCGCCCTGCCGCCAGTTCATGGGCGGGATTGGCGTAGGAATGGAGGAAATGGATGACGAGCGCCTCGCAGCCCGTAGCGATCAAGGCCTTCACCTCGCGGGTGACGGCCTCTTCGTCCAGCGCACAATAGACCTCGCCATCGGCCGTCATGCGCTCGGGCACCTCGCGCCGGTCAGCGCGATCGATCAGGGGCTCGAAGACGCCGGTCAGCCCATAGGGCTTCGGCCGGGTCCGCCGACCGAGTTCCAAAACGTCGCGAAAGCCCTGGGTGGTGATGAGGCCGACGCGGGCGAGCTTGCGCTCCAACACCGCATTGGTCGTGGCCGTCGTACCGTGAATGATCAGATCGAGATCGGCGGGGGCGACGCCTGCCGCCGCAATGGCCGCCACAACGCCTGCCGCCTGATTGCCGGCTGTCGTTGGCACCTTCGCAAGCCGCACGGTGACGCCAGCCGACCCCGTCTCGGTGAGGAGAAGGTCGGTGAAAGTGCCACCCACATCGATACCGGCAACGCGCCGCACGATCAGCTCCGTTTGTTCGTGTACGAATGATAGGGCCGGATCTCGGCCAAGGACAATGTTGGTCGACGCGTGTCGGCCATGGTGTGAGAGCACGAAGCGCGCGCGTGTCTTCGAGCACTCACATCGTCAGATAGGCCTCCCGAATTTCGGCATTGGTTTCAAGCTCTGCGGTCGTCCCCTCGTAACGGATCGAGCCCTTTTCGATCACATAGGCCCGGTCGGAGACGGCGGCGGCGAAATAGAGGTTCTGCTCGCTTAAGAGGACAGCAATGCCCTCTCGCTTCATGGCGAGAACGGCATCGGCCATCTGTTCGACGATGACGGGGGCGAGCCCCTCAGAGGGCTCGTCAAGTAGAACCGCATGGGGATTGCCCATGAGGGTTCGGGCAATGGTGAGCATTTGCTGTTCGCCGCCCGACATGGCGGAGGCGCGACGCCCCTTCATTTCCGCGAGATTCGGGAAGATCGCGAAGAGCCGGTCCATGGTCCAGGGCGCCCGCCCGTCGGTTGCCGCCTTCGCGCCCACATCGAGGTTTTCGAACACGGTGAGATCAGTGAAAATGCGCCGCTCTTCCGGCACATAGCCGAGCCCGAGGCGAGCGATGCGATAAGGCGCGAGGCCCGTCACATCCTGGCCTTCGAAGGTGACTTTCCCGCCGCTTGCCCCCATCAGCCCCATGATGGTTTTCAAGGTCGTGCTTTTGCCCGCGCCATTGCGCCCCATCAGGGCCACGACCTCACCGCGATTGAGCGTGAGATCGACACCGAACAGCACCTGCGCATGGCCATAAGCGGCGGTGAGGCCTTCAGCGGAGAGGACAACATCGCCGGTCATGACGCGAGCCCCTGGCGGGCCTTCATCGCAGCCTTAACCCCGCTCTCGCCGAGATAAACTTGCTTGACGCGCGCATTGCCGCGCACCTCATCCGGCGTGCCGCCGGCGATGATCTCGCCGCGCACCAGGACCACGATGCGATCGGCATGGGCAAAGACCGCGTCCATATCGTGCTCCGTGAACAGAACGCCGATCTTTTCCGTGCGCGCGATCCGGGCGGTGAGCTCCATTAGCGCGATGCGCTCTTTCGGCGCCATGCCGGCGGTCGGCTCATCCATAAGGAGCAGCTTCGGCCCTGCCGCGAGCGCAATGGCAAGCTCGACGCGCTTTACGTCGCCATAGGCAAGCTCGGAAACCGGTCGCTCTGCATCATCCGCCATGCCGACCCGCTCCAACTGGTGCAGCGCGGTGTCGCGATGGCGGGTGGTGGCGGATGCGAGGAGGTCGCGCGTTTCGCCATGATGCGAGATCAGCGCCATCTGCACATTCTCCACCACGCTCATGGAGACGAAGGTCTGCGCGACCTGAAAGGTGCGCCCGATGCCGCGCCGAAAGATGTCGCGCGAGGGGAGGCCGGAGATTACTTCGCCAGAGAGCTTCACGATTCCCGAATCCGGCATGACCTGGCCGCCCACCATGCCGAAGGTGGTGGATTTGCCGGCACCATTAGGGCCGATCACCGCCAGCAATTCGCCGGGCGACACGGTGAAGGAGACGTCCTTTGCCGCGGTTACCCCGCCATAGCGTTTGTTGAGCTTCTCGACCTCCAGACGCGTCATGGCGCGCCCCGCCCGCGAAGGCGGCGGTACGTTTGCCTATGTCGGGCTGTCAGATCCAACCGGCGACTACGAAGTGATGGTTAACCCCGAAGCCTTCGCCCAAGAGCGCAGCGTTATTGAAGTGGGCAAAGCCATGATCTTCCGCGCCCGCGTGCGCTGGCGCGGGCCAGCTCGACGCTGCGGTCAAAAATACTGACATCGAAGCCGCGCCCGATCAGCCGCTCGGCCAATAGCACGAAGGGGGATTCGCGCAGATCGTCCGTCCCTGGCTTGAACGCCAGCCCGAACAGGCTGACCGGCTGGCGGCCATGGCTGGCAATGGCCTGGAACGTCCGCTCCACCACCGCATC
>JBAWYY010000218.1:0-5174 GCA_037143285.1 Alphaproteobacteria bacterium
TTCGGCTTCGCGCGTCTCTTCCGCGCGATCCTCACCCTCGTCGCTTACGGAGCCTTCGGCGCGATCCTGGTGGTCGGATGGTCGGTGTTGACGGGGGCTGGCAGCAATTTCCCGCGCGGACCGATCTCGCTCGTCGAGACCATCGGCCTTTCTGGCCTGATCATCCTCGGCGGCGCACTCGTGGTGGTGGTGACCGCGTGGTCTGAGGCCGCACGTCGGCCCGTGACCCGCGCTTGAAAAGAGCCGCGCTTAAGGGCGCGGCTTACTTCGCCGCGAGGGCCTTTTCGAGCGCTTCCAAGCGGGCAAGCAGCGTCGCATTCTCTTCGCGCGCCTTGACCGCCATGTCGCGGACGGCTTCGAACTCTTCGCGCGTGACGAGATCCATATCGCCCAGGAAGCGCTCTGCCTGCACCTTCACGAAGGTATCGGCCTCGCGCTTCAAGCCCTGGGCCAAGCCCGCCGCATCGGTCAGGAATTTGGCGAATTCGTCGGCAATGCGGTCGCTGGTCTGGGTCACGGGCGTGCCTCGCTGAAGATCTTTATCATGAGCGGATGGTATGGCGAGGCGAAGGCCCGTGCGCAAGAGGGCGTGACAGCCACGCTGCGCGCTTGACCCGACCACGCCCGTCCGGCACACCCGCGTCATGCCCCTGCTCGCGATCCCCTTCCCGGTGTTTGACCCCGTCCTGATCCAGGTCGGGCCCTTCGCCATCCGCTGGTATGCGCTGGCCTATATTGGCGGGTTCTTCTTCGGCTGGTGGCTTGCCAAGCGGCTGGTGGCGACCGATCGGCTCTGGGCCGGCGGAACCCGCCCCTTCGATCCCACCCTCATTGACGACGCCATTGTCTGGGCGGCGCTCTGCGGCATTCTCGGCGGGCGACTCGCCTTCGTCTTCGTCTATAATCCCGGCTATTATCTGAGCAATCCCAGTGAGATACTGGCGGTCTGGCAAGGCGGCATGGCGTTCCATGGCGGCATTGCGGGCGTCGTCGCAGGTCTTGCCATTTTCGCCTATCGCAATGGCGTGAAGCTCTCATCCCTCATCGATCTCGCGGCCGTCGTCGCCCCGCTCGGCATCATGCTCGGCCGCCTCGCGAACTTCGTGAACCAGGAGCTCTGGGGTCGGATCACCGATGTGCCATGGGCCGTGATCTTTCCCCGTGCCGGACCCTATCCCCGCCATCCCAGTCAGCTCTATCAGGCAGCCCTTGAGGGGCTTCTGCTCTTCATCGTGCTTTTGATCATCGCGCGGTCAGGCGGGCTGAAACGACCGGGCCTCATGGCTGGGCTCTTTGGCATCGGCTATGGCCTGGCGCGCTCGGCGGGCGAATTCTTCCGCCAACCCGATCCTCAACTCGGCTTCCTCTATGCCGGTGCCACCATGGGCCAGCTCCAGTCGATCCCGCTGATCTTCTTCGGCGCCTTCCTGGTGGTTCGCGCCATGAAAGCGCCGGCGTGACGCCCTTGGAGGCGGAACTCCACGCCATGATCGCAGCGGAAGGCCCGCTGCCGCTCTCCCGCTTTATGGCGCTCTGCCTCAGCCATCCCCGCTACGGCTATTACATGACGCGCGACCCGCTCGGCGAAGCGGGCGACTTCGTCACCGCGCCCGAGGTGCATCAGATCTTCGGTGATCTCATCGGCGCATGGGCGGCTGCCACCTGGGCCGCCATGGGTTCGCCCGCTCGCGTCTTGCTCGTCGAATGCGGACCGGGGCGCGGCACCTTGATGGCCGATATCTTGAGGGCTGCCCGGTCCATCACCGGCTTTCGCGCGGCAATCGAGGTCCATCTTGTCGAAACCTCGCCCGTGCTGCGCGCCATTCAGGCGCGCACGCTGGGTGCTGCCACACCCCGATGGCATGAGGGGATCGACAGCCTTCCGGACGGTCCGGTGATCTTGGTCGCCAATGAGTTCCTTGACGCCCTGCCGATCCGCCAATGGGTTGCGACGCCGGAGGGTTGGCGCGAACGCGTCGTCGGCGTCATCGACGGCAAGCTCACCTTTGGCGTGGCTCGCGATCCCTTGCCGCCAAGTCTTCAGCCGAAGGCGCCTCCCCTGCCCGGCATGGTGATGGAATGGTGTCCAGCCCTTGCCCCCTTCATCGCTGCCCTCGGCCAGCGCAAGGGCCCGCTTGCGGCGCTCTTTATCGACTATGGCCAGGACGGCGATGGGACGGGTGACACGCTCCAGGCGGTGGCCAAACACGCCCCCACCGACCCCCTCTCGCGCCCTGGCGAGGTGGATCTCACCGCGCATGTGAGTTTCTCGAACTTGCGCGAGGCAGCCCATGAGGCCGGCCTTGCGGCGTCAGAATTGCTCACCCAGCGCGATCTGCTCTTTCGTCTCGGCATCGTGGCGCGCGCCGAGACGCTCGCCCGTACCGACCCGCGCGGCCTGCCCAATCTTACCGCCGCCGTTGAGCGCTTGATCGATCCCGCACCCACCGGCATGGGCGCCCTCTTCAAAGCCATGACCGTTGCAAGCCCCACCCTCACGGTTCCGGCATTTGACACGGCGCCGCGAAGCAGGAATGGCTTTGCCCCATGAAGGTGACATCTGCCCTCCTCGACACCCTGCCCGGCATTCGCCACGCGTTCTTTACCCGCGCCGGCGGCGTGTCTGAGGGCATTTACGGCTCGCTCAATGCCGGCCTCGGCTCGAACGATGCGCCGGAGAATGTGCGCGAGAACCGTCGGCGCATGGCAGCGGCCCTTGGGGTTGGCGAGAACGCGCTGATCTCCTGCTTTCAGATCCATTCGAAAGAGGTGGTGGTCGCGACCACCCCCCATGAGAGCGGCGACCGGCCCCGCGCCGATGGCGTCGTGACCGTTGTGCCGGGGATCGCCTGCGGTGCCGCGAGCGCCGATTGCGGACCGGTGCTCTTTGCCGACCTCGTGGCGCGTGTCGTGGGCTCAGCCCATGCCGGCTGGAAGGGCGCGCTCGACGGCATTCTGGAGGCAACGATTGCCAAGATGGAGGCGCTGGGTGCGAGCCGCGACAATATCCACGCGGCCATCGGCCCCCTGATCCGCCAGCCGAGCTATGAGGTCTCGACCGGCTTCGTCGATACCTTTGCCGCCCGTGACCCGGCCTATGCTCGCTTCTTCAAGGACGGCAAGCCCGGCCATGCCTGGTTCGACCTGCCGGGCTTCATCGGTCATCGGCTCGCGGCGGCGGGCTTGAGCCATATCGACGATCTCGGTCTCGATACCTATCCCGATCCCGAGCGCTTTTTCTCGTTCCGCCGCACCACCCATCGCGGCGAGCCGGATTATGGGCGCCATATCGCGGCGATCACCTTGCTCCCCGCCTGAGCGGTCGCGGCCGGCTTGGTTACCAATTTATGAAAGCCGGCTAGACCCCTGGTCGATCCCGGCTTATGTGACTCTCCGGACCGGTCTCCGGAGCACACCATGCGCCGTCATCTTCTGCTTGCCCCCGCCCTGCTGCTTGCCGCCTGTACGGGGCAAGAGGGCCCTACCGCCTCGCAGACGCGCACGGGTGGAACGGTCGCGTTTGAGGCCATCGACGGCGCGCCGATCGAGGTCCGCCAGCGCCTTGCCGGCCATCTTGCGGGCGAGGCCCAGGCCCGCCGTGTCGCCTTGGCCGCGGGCAGCGAGGCGCGCTACCGCGTCCGCGGCTATATCGCGACCAACCGCACAGCCGAGGGCGCAACGGTGAGCTATGTTTGGGACGTCTTTGATCCGACCGCCCGCCGCACCACCCGCATTTCCGGCGAAGAGCGGGTCGCATCCGGTGGCCAGGGCTGGTCGGGCGTCGATGATGGCGTGACGAGCCGCATCGCCGCACGCTCCATGTCGGAGATCGCAACCTTCCTGTCGACCCCGCAGCCGACGAGTGTGGCCGAGGCGCAGCCCATGCCGAGCCCCACACCGAATCTGGAATCGCCCAGCCAAGCGCTTGCCTATGCGCCGGAGCCTGTGGCGCAGCCCACGGCGGCGGCAGTCCCGGCCGTGACGCGCCCCAATGGCTCGACCTCAACGGTGACGGCCTTCGCCTCGCCCGCCGCAAGCCCGGCCCCTGCTCCTCCCGCGCCCACCAGCGGTGTCGGTGGGCCATTACAGCCGGTCACATCCCGTTGAGATCGTGCTGACAAACGCACGCCCCTGTTGACGACAGGTTTTACGGGCTTCCCCTGGCATTGTCGCATTCCCGTCGCGTTGCTATGACCAGCCGAGCCTCGCTGGCGACGACAAGAGACGGACAATCATGATTGCGCGAAAAACCGGGATCAAAATCGTTTCCGGGAACGCCAACCGCCCGCTGGCCGAAGCGATCGGCGCCTATCTGGGCACGCCGCTGACCAAAGCCTCAGTGCGCCGGTTCGCGGATATGGAGATCTTCGTCGAGATCCAGGAAAATGTGCGCGGCGAGGACATGTATATCGTCCAGTCCACGTCCTTTCCGACCAACGACCATTTGATGGAACTGTTGATCATCACCGATGCGTTGCGCCGGTCCTCCGCGCGCCGCATTTCGGCGGTGATTCCCTATTTCGGTTATGCCCGCCAGGACCGCCGCTCCGGCTCGCGCACGCCGATTTCGGCCAAGCTCGTCGCCAATCTGATCACGCAGTCCGGTGTTGATCGCGTCATGACGCTCGATCTCCATGCCGGGCAGATCCAGGGCTTCTTCGATATCCCCACCGACAACCTGTTCGCCGCCCCCCTGCTCGCCAAAGACATCCGCGAGACCACGCCGGATCTGTCGAACGTGGTGGTGGTGTCGCCCGATGTCGGCGGCGTGGTGCGTGCCCGCGCGCTCGCCAAGCGCATCGATGCCATGCTCGCCATCGTCGACAAGCGCCGTGAGCGGCCAGGTGAGAGCGAAGTGATGAACGTGATCGGCGATGTGACGGGGAAGAGTTGCGTGCTCGTCGACGATATCGTCGATTCCGGCGGCACGCTGGTGAATGCGGCCGATGCTCTGCTCGCCCGCGGCGCCAAAGAGGTCTCGGCCTATATCACCCACGGCGTGTTGTCGGGCGGGGCTGTGGCCCGCATCGCAGGCTCGCGCCTGAAAGAGCTGGTGATCACCGATTCGATCCAGCCAACCGAGGCCGTGAGGGTCGCGCGCAATATCCGCACCCTCTCCGTCGCAAGCCTCATCGGCGAAGCGATCTCGCGCACGGCGAGCGAAGAGAGCGTGT
>JBAWYY010000219.1:0-5161 GCA_037143285.1 Alphaproteobacteria bacterium
ACCGCAGCCGTATAGGTCGTCACCAAATCAAAACCATCCGGCAGCGGGGCAACCAAAGTCACGCCCGGGGTTGAGATAATCTCAGTCGCCTGAGTACAGCCGATGGGATTGGCGTCAGGCCCTTTCGCCATGGCCGCCATGGCTGTTGCTCCATTGGGAAAAGTCTTCAAGCGGCCATCGAGGGCTGCGAGCACCCCAAGCTTTTCAAGAACGGCGGCGAAATGGATACCTGCCGTTGCGGTCGCGGGATCCGGGAAATAGACAGCATCGGAGGCGAGCAAGGCTGCCTTCAAGCTCTCGCCGTCTGAGACTGGCGGGAGAGCACGATCAGCCCGTACAGCCACCGAGGTCGCCACGCGGCCGACATTGGTGACGGTTGAGGGATCGATAAGGCCTTTTGTGGCGAGATCAGCGACCATTGCCGAGGTAAAGATCACGATATCGGTGGGATGACCTGCTTCGAGCTTGGCGCGCATGGCGCCGACAGCGCCAAAAATGCCGCCGACATCTATGCCGGCTTCCGCCGTGAAGGCAGCTTTGATCGCATCTACATAACCATTGGCGGCACCGCCGCTTAAAATGCTCAACGCGGCCATTCAGGCCTCCATCGCTTGAAGAATTGTGTCACGGGTCAGGGGTAAGGAGGTCACGCGAATGCCGAGCGCCGAAGCAATGGCATTGCCGATGGCAGCAGCCGTTGGTCCGTGAGCCGCTTCACCTGCGCCGAGCGGGGGATCATCGGGACGCGACACGAGCGCGACCTCTACCTCTGGAACCTCGGAAAAGCCAAGAATGGGGTAGGTCTCCCAAGACTTGCTCTCCACGTCTTGGCGCGAGAACCGCACGTCCTCTTTCAGGGTCCAACTGACGGCTTGAATAGCGCCGCCCTCGATTTGGTTGATCACGCCGTCGGGATTGATGGCTTCGCCCACGTCCACCGCGATCCAAAGCTTCTCAACGCGCGGGTCGAGGCTGACATCAACCTCAGCGACCACAGCGCAATAGCCCGCCGTATTCTTATAGCGCGCGAAGCCGAGCCCGATGCCCCGTCCCTCGGCCGGGCGCCGGCCCCATGCCGCCATGGCACCGGCTTTGGAGATCACATCTCGGGCGCGATCATCGGCGAGATAGCGCAGCCTGAGATCAAGTGGGTCGGTCCCAGTCGCCCGCGCGATCTCATCCATCATGGATTCAATCGCGAAGACATTGCCGAAGGCGCCGAGCGACCGCATGGACGAGGTCCGAAGCGGCATCACGGTCAGCCGGTTCTTCTCGATACGCCAGTTCGGGAAGTCATAGAGCGGCACGGCGTTGCGCTGTGCGCCGCCACCGCCTGCGGCAAGGGCGGGGTCCTTGGCCACCAGCAGCGGGAAGGGAGCGGCAAGGTCATAGCCCGCGAGCAGCGCAGGGCTTGGTGCGCGTCCGGGGCGAGCCACATGGCCATTGCCCCAAATCTCGTGCTCCCAACGGATGATCGCGCCGGTCTCGTCCAGGTCTGCCGCTACGCGGATCGCCATGGCGGCCCCCATCGGCGCCTGGGAGAGTTCGTCGGCCCGCGACCATTGCACCCGCACGGGGGTGCCCTTCATCGCCCGCGCCAGGAGCGCGGCATCAAGAGCGACGTCATCGGCGCCATTATGGCCATAGCAGCCGGCCCCTTCCGCGTGCTCCACCGTCACGCGTTCTGTCGAAAGACCAAATACCAGGGCGAGATCATCGCGCAGATTATAGATGCCCTGGGTGTGGCTCATGACCTTCAGATCATCGCCATGCCAAGTCGCAATGGCGACCGATGGGGCAATCGACCCATGGGCCAAATAGCTCTTGAGGAAATGGTGCTCGATCCGGCGATGCGAGGGATGCCCCGCATCCGTTACCCCGCGCTCGGCCACCACTTCATGCTCGGCCGGTTGGGCCTTCATCCATGCTGCAAGCCCATGCGGATCTGGCAGCTCATGTCCGGCCGTCCAGTGCGCCGCTTTGGCGAGGCGGGCAACAGCCGTCCGGAGTTCGGCAGCGGACGAACAAACGAGCCCAAGAAAACTGCCGTCGCGAACAAGAACGGCGCTGCCGAGATCGACGGGCGCGACGTCAATGAGTTTCGCCCCCGGTTGGGGCGGTCGTACGACAGCGCCGTGATGCATATCGGCTAAGGTGATGTCGTGGAGATAGGGACGCGTCCCGAAGACCCTGCCGGGTCCATCGAGACGCGCGATCCCGGAACCGGACAAGCGCCGGTGGGCGGCAGTTTTCGGTGCGGCCTTGCCGGTGGCATCGACCGCGAGCGAGACGCTGTTCGCAAGCTCCCAATAGCTCGTGGTGAGGTTCCCGGCGCCGCGGATAGTCCCATCATCGATCACGAGTGTATCGGGCTCCACACCTAAGCGCTTGGCTGCTTCGGCGAGAAACAAGGTCCTCACCTCGGCGCCAACCGCCCGCACCGACATCCCGCAATCGCGGATCGACAGGCTGCCGGAAGTCACGCCCTCGTTGGGGCTCACGCCGGTGGTGGCGGGTCGCAATTGAATGCGCGAGACGCTGATATCGAGCTCTTCAGCGAGGATCTGGGCCAGTGCGGTCAAGAGACCCTGACCGATCTCGACCTTGCCAGGCGAGAGATGAACGGTCCCTTGAGGCGCGATGTTGATCCAGCGGTCGAGGCGCGGCGTTGTCGCAAGGCTTGCCGGGAGCGCGGTCATCCGGCCCTCGCGTCTCTCATCGAGGCTGCAGCCCGCTTCACCGCCCGGATAATCCTTGCCTGCGACCCACAGCGGCAGAGGTGGCGGTCAAGTGCTGCCCGGATAGCAGAATCTGAGGGATCAGGCGTGTGCGCCAGCAGGGCCGCGGCCGTCATCATGATGCCCGACAGGCAATAGCCGCATTGAAACGCCTGCTCGTCCAAGAAGGCTTGCTGGATCGGGTGCGGCGCCTCCGGCGTACCCAGCCCCTCAAGCGTTGTTACGGCCTTGGCGCCGACAGCCCAAAGCGGCGTCGTACAAGAGGTGATCGGCTGCCCATCGACCCAGACGACGCAGGCGCCGCAAGAACCCTCACCACAGCCGAAGCGGCTGGCTTTGAGCCCAAATTCCTCGCGCAACACGTCCAGCAGCATCTCACTCGCGGCGGAAGTCGCCTCCACCGCCGCGCCGTTGAGCATCAGATGCGTCGTGGCCATTCATTCCGCTCGGATATTGCCGGCCCGGATCACCGCGCCCCATTTGGCGATATCATCGCGCAGAAACTGACCGAACTCCTCCGGCGATTGCGCCAATACATCGACGCCGAGCCGGCCCCAGGCCGACTTGATCTCGGGGCGCTCCTGGAAGCGGCGAATTTCCGCGTTCAGCTGGTCGACAATCGCCTTCGGCGTGCCCGCGGGCGCCATGAAGCCAAGCCAGATGGTCGCTTCATAATTGGCAACGCCCATTTCGATGGCGGTCGGTACATCGGGGGTGACGGCGTTGCGCGTCCGTCCGGAGGTGGCCAGCGCCCGCACATTCCCGCTCTGGATAGTCGGCAGCATGGTCGATACCGCATCGATCATCAGCTGGGCGTGGCCGCCCAAGACAGCGTTGCGCGCATCACCGCTGTTGCGGTGGGGCAGGTGGACGATATCGGTGCCGGTGATCGCTTTGAAGTTCTCGCCCGCCAGATGATAGGGCGTCCCGAGACCGGAAGAGGCATAATTCAGCGTGCCGGGCCGGGCTTTCGCCAGCGCGATCAGTTCCGGCAAGGTCTTCGCCTCCACCGAGGGGTGCACCACAAACACCAGATCGGAGGCATTCACCGGCGCGATCGGCACGAAATCACGCATCAGCTCATAGCCGCGATTGGGCAGCAGCGTCTCATTCGCCGTGTGGGTGTTGGACATCATCAGAAGCGTATAGCCATCCGCCGGCGACCGCTGCACCTCACGCGTCCCGATGGTCGCGCCCGCGCCCGCCCGGTTCTCGATGACGAAGGCCTGCTTCATCACATCTGAGAGATGCTGAGCCACCGCCCGCGCATAGATATCGGCAGGCCCGCCCGGGCCGAAGGGCACGATGACCCGCACGGCGCGCGCAGGGTAAGACTGCGCCGCAGCCGGCATCAGCCCCGCGATCATCAACCCCAAGGCTACCAACAGCCGCTGAACCATGGTTCCGCCCCTTTTGTTTTGACGTCCGGCCGGTTATCCGACCGCGTTTTCAAGCGTCCCGATGCCGCTCACCTCGATACGCACGACATCACCGGCCTGGAGAAACTTCGGCGGCTTGAAGCCGATGCCGACCCCAACCGGCGTGCCGGTGGCGATGATATCGCCGGGCGAGAGCGTCACATAGCGCGACAGCGTCTCGATCAAAGTCGGGATGTCGAAGATCAAATCGGACACCACGGCATCCTGGCGCAACTCGCCATTGACCCAGGTCTTCAGCGTCAGTTTCGTCGGATCCGGCACCTCATCCGCGGTCAAAACCGCAGGGCCCATGGGGCAGAACCCCTCGATCCCCTTGCCGATAACCCACTGGCGATGCTTGTTTTGCAGGATCCGCGAGGTGACATCGTTGACAATCGTATAGCCGAACACATGGCCGAGCGCATCGCTCGCCTTAATCCCGCGCCCGCCGGTGCCGATCACCACCGCAAGCTCGCCCTCATAATCCACCGAAGCCGTATCGTCCAAATGGCCGGGGATCACATCGCCCGGCCCCGACACCGAGGTCGGCGGCTTGGTAAAGATCACCGGCGCCTCGGGCACCACTTCCTTGGCGGTCGCATCAAAGCCGCTGGAGGCGAACTCCTTGGCATGCTCGTGATAATTCTTGCCCACGCAATAGATCGAGCGGTCGGGCTTCGGGAACGGCGCCAAGAGCTTAGCCGCACTCAGCGAAACCTTAGGCGCGGCGCTCGCAAAGCCCGCAATCGCCTTGGGCGTCAGGCCACAGGCCGCCAGCATCGAGGCCGGCGCACCGGCGGCGCCTGAAAGGTCGGCGATCCCCTCGCCCTCCAGCACACCGAGGCGCGGCGCACCCCCATTCACGGCGAAAGTCACGAGACGCATCGGTCCCCCTCAAAGGCGCAAGAACCCCCGTCGGCGGGGTGGCGAACTATCTCGTGGTGAGCGCCGCTGTCAATCGGCCTGAGGTGCCCGGCTACCGGGAACGGGAACTTGCACAAATCG
>JBAWYY010000220.1:0-5149 GCA_037143285.1 Alphaproteobacteria bacterium
TCGTAGCGATCGAGCAGCGACCCGCTAAGCCCGAGTTTCACCACCATATCGCGCGCGATTCCGATGGGGCCGCCGAGGTGATAGATCCAGCCGTTGAGGCGGGCTTCCCGCTGCACGCGGACGACGCGCTCGCGCCGCGCTGTCTCATAGGTCCGGCAGGCAAGCGCGAACCCTTGAGCATCACGGCTTGAGGCAAAGCGGGCGCAGGCCTTGGCGAGCACGGCTGCGTCCTCAATCGCCATGGCGCCGCCTTGGGCGAGAAACGGCATCATGGGATGGGCGGCATCGCCCAGCAGCGTCACGGGGCCCCTGCCCGGCCCGAACCAGACGTCCCGGTCGACGAGGGGCCAAGTGAGCCAGTTTTCACCGGCCTCGATCAACTCGCGCGCAGGCCCGCACCAACCCCGAAACCGCGCCTTGATGACGGCGGGATCGCCCGGCGCGCTGAAGCCCTCGCCGCTCGCGCGCTGATTGATCACCGCGACCACATTGACGCGCTGGCCGCCGCGAATGGGATAATGGACGAGATGGGCATCCGCCCCCATCCACAGTCCGGATTCGCCAGCACTGAGCGCGCGCGGCATTTGGTCGACGGGAAGCGTCGCACGCCAGGCGGCACGCGCCCGACCGGATGGTGAAGAGGCATCCCCGAGCGCCCGGCGGGTGGCGGACCACAGGCCGTCTGCGCCAATGAGGCCGATGCCGGTCAAGTCGCGAGGCTGGCCTGCGGGCCCGAGCGTCGCGGTCACGCCCGCGGGCGTCACGGTGAGATCGCGAAGGGCGGCGCCGGCCTCAATGGTGATCTTTGGTTCGGCTGCAATGGCGTCCAAAAGCGCACTTTGCAAATCTGCGCGGTGGATCACCCACCAAGGGGCGCCGTGCGAGCCAGTGATCGCTTCGCCCAGCGCGACGCGGGTCAATTCGCTGCCGTCGCTGCCGCGCCGCACCACCAGGGCCTCGGGCGAGACGGTGTGGGGCGTGAGCCGTTCGGCAAGACCGAGATCGGTCAGAACATGGCTCGCATTGGGGGTGAGTTGAATACCGGCGCCGACTTCTTCAAAACGGCCCGCCTGTTCGACAACCGTGACGTCGAGGCCTGCCCGCGCCAAAGCCAAAGCCGAGGTGAGGCCACCGATGCCCCCACCGGCCACAAGAACAGACGCAGGTGCCATCACGCGAGATCAGGCAGCCGTCGGCTGACCTACGAAACAGCCCGGCGGTACGGACTGGTCGGCATGAAGCGAGGTGTCGAGTTTGAAGAGGGTCGAGCAATAGGGGCAGATGATTTCCGAATCGCCGCCCATATCGAGATAGACATGGGGATGGTCGTAGGGCGCGCGCGCACCCATGCATTTGAATTCCTTCACGCCGATATGGATCACCTGCTCGCCTTGATCATTGGCGAAATGCGGGACGATCGCGTCGGCCATGGGAACCCCCTTTTGTTGCTGCGGCGGACCATAAGGCGCTGGACGCATGAAGGGAAGTGCCGTGATGGCAGGGCGCTTATCGCGACAAAAGACTGCGCCTGTTTAGCCCATCAGCCAGGCGGCGCCGGCCAATAGTCCGCCGACCAAGAGCAGCACGAGCGCCGTTGCCAGAAGGCCGATGACATGGCCGAGCGCGACCAGCACGCCGTCGCGTTCGAGAAGACCCACCGACATCACCACCAAGGCGACGCCGGGCGGGAAATTGCCGATCCAGGAGAGCGGTAGTGCCAGGACCACGCCCAAAAGCACGAACATCGCCCCCACCGCCATGCGCATCACACCGCGCGTCATGGTTTCCATTCGTGGGCGGGCATAGCCTTCCAGCCGTTCGAGCCAGGGCATACAGCGCTCGATCATGGCCATGGTCTCGGCGCGCGGCAGCGTGCGGCGGGCCAGCGACGCGGGAAGCCAGGGTTCCCTGCGGCCAATGAGCATTTGCAGGCCCACCACTGCAATGACAATGCCGGAAATGGTGGAGACGCCGGGGATCATCGGCACGATATTCGGCAGCGCGAAGATCAGCACCAGAAGCGCGAAGGCGCGATCGCCGAGTTCGGTCACGACGGTGCCGAGCGGGATTGAGTCGCCCTCCCCGAGCGCGCCAAGGCCTCGGACAACTTCAGACGTGCGTTGGTCAGGTACGTGATCGGCTTGTTCCATGGTCCCGCTTGTGACCATCAAGCCTTAGAAGATCAAGAGGGCACCGGCATAGATCGCGTAGGTGATGCCGGCGGCGCAAAGCCCAGCGATTGCCGATAGCGCAAATCCAGCGATCACCACGATGCCGTCGCGCTCGGCAAGACCGAGGCCCAACGCGCAGATCGAGAGCCCTTGGGGCAGTGACCCAATCCAGGGGATCGGCACGATGACAAGCAGGATCGCGAGCAGAAGCACCGTACCGCCCACCACGCGCCGGGCAGTGGGACCGGCCGCAATGGCAAAGCGCGGGCGACAGAACCGTTCGGCGCGTTCAATGAGGGGGAGCGCCCGCGACACGAGATTGGCGAGCGTCGGGCGGGAGATCTGGGCCGCAGCCAGGCGGCTCGGCAGCCAAAGAGTGTTGCGGCCGAGTAGGATCTGAAGCGCCAGCAATGCCAGGACAAGGCCGGTCAGAATGGGCAGTCCCGGCACCGGCAAGAGGTTCGGCAGCCCAAAGAGGATGAGGGTGAGCCCGAAGGCACGTGCACCGAGGGCCGAGAGCAATTCGCCAACCGTCACGGTCGCGAGCAGTTCGCGATGGCTTGTCGCCTGCGCAGCCACGATCCCCGCGAGGATCGCGGTGGTCTTTGGCGCGCTAAGCTCTGTGCTCGTACTGGTCACAAGTCGTAGGTTATCGCGGGGACCTGCGAATTACCAGAGCCCAGCTGGACAATCGCTGACCTAGTGAAGATGCGCGATGTCCCGGGCAATCGCGATCTCGCGGGTGCCGACGAGCGCGGACGAGGTCACGCGCACCGTGTGCAGCGGACCGTCCAGCGACCGGGTCCAGAAGGTGAGAAAGCGTTTGAGCGCTGGGAAATGCGGGGCCTCGTCATAGTCCTGCCAGATATAGCTCTGCAGCAGCAGCTGATGATCGGGCATGCGATAGACGATTTCGGCGGTGGTGAGCCGGAGGCCTTCGAGCTGGCGCAGGAAGGCAGGATCAACGCTTGGGCTTGTCGAGAGTGAGGGCATGACCATCTCCATCGGAACGTTGCGTCCCAATTCAGCTGGTCGATCAGCACCTTGCCTTACTCGTTGAGCCTCTTTGATTTTCAACAAGTGAGCGCCGCGACTAACTAACGAAAGCTTAATCGCTCGATGCACTCGGATTTTTCCGGAGGTGAGGCATCAGCACACATCATGCAACCATAGATCGTATGTGGTTGCGCGTAACCCTCCTAGGCCTTTGTTGCGTAGCGTCGCCCTGCGCTGCGAGTGAGGCCCCGCGCACGCCGACGCGCCTCTCGTTTTATGGCTTTGACGGCGCATCCGATGGCATTTACAGCTCTTTCGGCTTTGAACGCGCAACGGAAGCAGGCCTGGATGCACGCGGCGCCGTCATTCGCGCGGTCTTCGGCTCAGGCCTCTCGCGCTACCGGACCGGTGAGGATCGCGCGCTTGTGCTCGAAAATACGATCAGCGCGCGTATTTTAGGCGGCTGGCGGCAGGCGGGCTCCTGGGGCATTGCGACGGTTTTTGTGGGCCTCGGCGTCGAATATCGCCGACTGCAAACCACCGAGTTCGCCGGGCTTGGGCCTACTGGACTTAAGATCGGACCGGCCATTGCGATTGATAGTTGGCTGACGCCTTGGCCAAAGATCGCGGTGCAAGCGCAGATCAATTTCTCAACCGCGCACAATGCGGCGTCCGTTCGCCTCGCGCCGGGCTATGAATGGACCGAGGGCTCTCATGTCGGGATCGAGACGATCTGGTCGACCCATCATGAATCCTCGCGCTTCAAGCTCGGGCCGTTTATCGCCGGCGGGACGCCGTTTGGCTTCGATGCCCGCCTCTCCGGTGGCCTCACCCGCGACCCCAGCGGGCGATCCGGCTTCTATGCATCTTTCGCCGTGTGGCACAGGCGCTGACGCGTTCTTTGCGTTGTCGCATCATCTTATCCATGAACCGGTACCCACTTCATGGGATGATGCTTTAGGGCACAAAGCCAATATCCGGTCGTCCCGCTACTCTTGGATCCGCGACCAGGAACAGCACCAAGCGATCAACGGGTGTGCCGCGCCAACGGCGTTCCACCGTCTCAACACGACGCACGGACCCATAGGCGGCCACGAGCACCCGCTCGGCCCTCTCAGCACGACGCTGTTCGGCAGCGACCAGGATCGGCCGGGTGGCGAGAAGGCGCTCATCCGGCTCGCGCTCCATCACATAGCGGAGCGGTTCACTCAGTTGCAGCATGGGCAGCGTCCCCGACCCATAGAAGCGTAAATGGCCGGTGGTCGCATAATTGACGGTGCCGATGCTGCCGGCCTGTTCGCGCCGAGCGACCGCCTCGATCTCAGCCACCGTCTCACGCCAGCCGAACAATTGGCTGGTCGGATCAATCGCGAGCGGCACCACGCGAAACAGTGCATGGGCGGTGACGAAAAGGCCAACGAGCACGCCCGCAACCACGCTCCAGCGCGCGCAGGCGGCGAGCATCACTGACGGCCTTGGGGTGAGTTGCCACCAGCGCGGCGCCATCACGGCCATGACGATGGAGGCGGGCAAGAGGCAGGCGGTCCAATTGCCCTGCACCCGGTCGAACAAGCCGTACCAGACAAGATAGAGCGTCAGCGGCAAAGTGGTGGCGAGCATGAGGGTCGCCCCCCAATCGCGCTCCCGCCAGACCGCACGGCCGGCCGCCGCCAGCCCATAGGCGACAAGGATCGCGATCAAAGGCGTGAGTAGCGCCACTTGGCCAGCCAGAAACTCGGGCACAAAGCGCGGGTCAAAGGCCTTTGGCACCGCGCGGCCGAATTGCTTGGCGAAAGAGGCCCCACCATAGCTGATGTTCCACGCGATCACCGGCGCCATGCCGAGAAGCGCCACCACCCCGCCCGCATAGGGCCAGGGCGAGGCAAACCAGGCGCGCAGTCGCGGCACCAGCAGGAGCCAGAGCAGGATGCCGGCGCCTAGAAAGACGGCTGAATATTTGGATTGGAAGGAGGCTGCGACCA
>JBAWYY010000221.1:0-5137 GCA_037143285.1 Alphaproteobacteria bacterium
TGGCGAAGCAGGTCGGTCATGGCCGTGGCAGCTCCAGAAAGACCGAGGCATCAGAGCGTTCGGTCACAAGGTCAAAGGTTAGCGCAAGCTTAACCCCCTTGGCGAGGCAAAATCAGGGCAGCCGCCTGAACCCCACGTGAAGAGCGACATTCTGACGCCGGAGAGCGCGGGCCAGTCAATCCAATACTATTTCGGCGGGTTTTGACCGCAAATGACAAGAGCCCTCCCCCGTCGCCGGGAAAGGGCCCTTGATTCTTGATCGTCGCCTTACTGCGACGAAGCGCGCCCGATCAGGCCGCAGCGGCAACCGCGCGGCGCGCCATGACGCCCACAAGATGGGCGCGATAGTCGGCACTTGCGTGGATATCGCCGTTGAGGTCCTTCGGTGAGGTCGCAACCCCGTCCAGCGCCTTGGGCGAAAAGCGCTTGGAGAGCGCTTCCTCCGCTGCCGCATGGCGGAAGACGCCGCCGGAGCCAGCCCCCGTCACGGCCACGCGGATGGAGCGGCCCTTCTTGGCGACGAAGACGCCAACGATGGCATAGCGCGACGCGGGATTGGGGAACTTCACATAGGCCGCCTTCGCCGGGATCGGGAAAGCCACCTTGGTGATGACCTCATCCTCCTCAAGCGCGGTTGAGAACATGCCGGAGAAGAACTCATCCGCCGCGATCTTGCGCTTATTGGTGTGGATGGTGGCCCCAAGCCCTAAGCAGGCGGCGGGATAGTCAGCCGCCGGGTCATTATTGGCGATGGAACCGCCAATGGTGCCGCGATGGCGCACATGGGGGTCGCCGATGCCGCCGGCGAGTTTGGCTAGCGCCGGCAGCGCTTCGCCAACAGCCGCAGAACCCGCCACTTCCGCATGGGTGGTCATGGCGCCGATCACCACGGTGCGGCCCTTGATCTCGATGCCGCTGAGACCATCGACTTTGCCGAGATCGATGATGTTCTTCGGGCTCGCCAAGCGCTGCTTCATGGTCGGGATCAGGGTCTGCCCGCCGGCGAGGAGCTTGGGCTCCTCCGCCTTCTTCAGAAGCGACACCGCGCCGCGCACGGTGGCCGCCTTGTGATATTTAAAGGGGTACATGGTTGCTCTCCCGTGCCTTACTCGGCCGCTTTCGCGGATTTCATCTGTTTCTGAATGGCGGCCCACACCACTTGCGGGCTTGCCGGCATGGTGATGGCTTCAGTGCCAATCGCATCGGTGATGGCATTGATGACCGCGGGCGGAGCGGCAATGGCGCCGGCCTCACCGCAGCCCTTAATGCCGAGCGGGTTCGACGGGCACTCAGTTACCGTCATGCCCACCTGGATGGACGGCAGGTCGTCGGCGCGCGGCATGGTGTAATCCATGTAGCTCGCTGTCAGCAGCTGACCGTCCTTGTCATAGACCGTGCCCTCAAGCATCGCCTGGCCAATGCCCTGGGCGACGCCGCCATGGACCTGACCTTCCACGATCATGGGATTGATGACATTGCCGAAGTCGTCCACCGCCGTCCATTTGGCGATGGTGGTGACACCGGTTTCCGGATCAATCTCCACCTCGCAGATGTGGCAGCCGGCGGGGAAGGTGAAGTTGGTGGGATCGTAGAATGATCCCTCCTTCAGCCCCGGCTCCAGTTCCTGCGGGTTGAACTTGTGGGCGATATAGGCGTTGAGCGCGACGGTGCCGAAATCCACCGACTTGTCGGTGCCCTTCACCGTGAACTTGCCGTCCTTGAAGTCGATATCGGCTTCTGCCGCTTCGAGCACATGGGCGGCAACCTTCTTCGCCTTGGCTTCCACCTTGTCGAGCGCTTTGGAGATCGCGCTCATGCCGACCGCGCCGGAGCGCGAGCCATAGGTGCCCATGCCAAACTGCACCTTGTCGGTGTCGCCGTGGACGATGGACACATTGTCGATGGGGATGCCGAGGCGATGCGAGACGAGCTGGGCGAAGGTCGTTTCATGGCCCTGGCCGTGGCTGTGCGAACCGGTCAGCACTTCCACCGTGCCCACGGGATTGACGCGAACCTCGGCCGATTCCCACAAGCCGACGCCGGCACCCAGCGACCCCACCGCCTGAGACGGGGCAATGCCGCAAGCCTCGATATAGGCGGAGTAGCCGAGCCCGCGCAGCTTGCCCTTGCGGGCCGAGTCGCGCTTGCGTTTGCCGAAGCCCTTCACGTCAGCCATCTCCATGGCCTTGTTGAGAGAGGCTTTAAAGTCGCCGGCGTCATACATCATGATGACCGGCGTCTGGTGCGGGAACTTGTTGATGAAGTTCTTCTTGCGGAAGGCCGCGGGATCCATACCGAGTTGGCGCGCGGTCACTTCCACCAGGCGCTCGATGACGAAGGCAGCTTCGGGGCGACCAGCGCCGCGATAGGCGTCCACCGGCGCGGTATTGGTGAAGACCGCATCCACTTCCGCATAGATGTTGGGGATATTGTACTGCCCCGACAACAGCGTTGCGTAGAGATAGGTCGGCACCGAGGACGCGAAGGTGGAGAGATAGGCGCCCATATTGGCCACCGTCTTCACCCGCAGGCCCGTGATCTTACCATCGCCATCCACCGCCATTTCGGCATGGGTCTGGTGGTCACGACCATGCGCGATCGCCAGGAACTCTTCCGTGCGATCCGCAGTCCATTTCACCGGGCGATTGATCTTCTTTGCCGCCCAGACGCAAACGGTCTCCTCGGCATAGATGAAGATCTTGGCGCCAAAGCCGCCGCCCACATCGGGCGCAATCACGCGCAGCTTGTGTTCCGGCGCGATCCCGATGAAGGCCGAGAGCACGAGGCGGGCCACATGGGGGTTCTGGCTGGTGGTGTAGAGCGTCTGGATATCGGTGCCTGAATCATAATCGCCAATGGCCGCACGCGGCTCCATGGGATTAGGAACCAAGCGATTATTGGTGATGTCCAGCTTCGTGACATGTTTGGCAGCCTTGAAGGCGGCTTCAGTCGC
This sequence comes from Alphaproteobacteria bacterium, assembly GCA_037143285.1. Lineage (GTDB taxonomy): Bacteria > Pseudomonadota > Alphaproteobacteria > Rhizobiales > Phreatobacteraceae > Phreatobacter. The sequence continues at coordinate 2,954 of JBAWYY010000221.1, forward strand.
TGCCTTATCGCCGATATGCCAGTCATAGACGCGGTTGTTCGGAACTTCCGCGTGGACGAGGGCCGCACCCTTGTCCTGCGCTTTGGCGGCGACAACCACGGCCGGCAGCACGTCGTAATCGACTTTGATGGCCTCGGCTGCGTCCTTCGCTTGAGCAAGCGTTTCCGCGATCACGACGGCCACGTGGTCGCCGACATAGCGAACCTTACCCTGTGCGAGCACCGGGTGCGGACCCGACTTCATCGGGCTGCCGTCTTTTGAATGGATCATCCAGCCGCAGATGAGACCGCCAACAGCGGTCGTGTCCGCGCCGGTGAAAATCGCCACCACGCCCGGCATGTGAGAGGCTGCCTTGGTGTCGATGGATTTGATATTCGCATGCGCATGGGGTGAGCGCAGGAAATAGGCGTGGGTCTGGCCCTCGCGATTGATGTCGTCGGTATATTGACCTTTGCCGGTGATGAACCGCTGGTCTTCCTTGCGCCTGACTGAAGCGCCTATGCCGGTCGCACTCATAGCGTCTCCTCCCTAAAGGAACGCGAAATGACGGGATGGGTGATGAGGAGGTCGCGCGGGTTGTTGTTATGCGCGGCCTTCATTCGCGCTCAGGCAACCATGGCCTTGGCGCCGGCTTCTACGGCCTTGACGATGTTGTGATAGCCGGTGCAGCGGCAGATATTGCCTTCCAGCTCTTCACGGATCGTGTGCTCGTCCGGCACGCCCTTGCGGTTCACGATATCCACCGCCGACATGATCATGCCGGGTGTGCAGAAGCCGCACTGAAGGCCGTGATGCTCGCGGAAGGCTTCCTGCATCGGGTGCAGCTGGCCGTTATGGGCGAGCCCTTCGATGGTGGTGACCACCGAACCATCGCATTGAACGGCGAGCGTAGTACAGGACTTCACCGCCTTGCCATCGATATGAACCACGCAGGCCCCGCATTGCGAGGTGTCGCAGCCCACATGGGTGCCGGTGAGACGGAGGTTCTCGCGCAGGAACTGCACGAGCAGGGTACGGGCGTCCACATCAGCTGAAACCGTGTGACCGTTGACCGTGATGGAAACGGTAGGCATTGGCGTCCTCCTCAACGAAACGGCCTATCTTGGGCACGTTCGACGGCTCTTAAGCGGCCGCAGACTTTTTCATCGCCGAAAACGCGTTATTTTTCGACTGTTCGGAGTGTGGAACGTTTCGCGCGAGGGCGTCAAGGGTCGTTTTCATCGGGGGAGGCGTCACTTTTGCAAAGCCCCTGTTCGGCATCATTCCCGCCCGCTAATCTCGATCCCATCGAGAGGTTGAGCGTGTTTTGGCGGGTGAAAGCGTCGAGACACCAATGGGGATTGGCGATGACGACCATGGATTCTGCATCACCTCCGGCCCTCTGGCGGCGCATCCTGACCTTTCCGCCGATCCGGCTGATCCTGCTGGGCGCCCCGCTCTTTCAAATGATGGGCTTCAGCAATGGTTTCATTTCCATATTTGGCTCCGAGCCACGACTGGCGATTGAAACAACTGCGATCATGGCCGCGCTGGCGCTCGCCTATTACGTGGCCTTCGTGCGGATCATCGAGGGGCGCAGGGTCACCGAACTCTCGCTCGCAGGCATGGGCCGGGAGCTTGGCACGGGCCTCCTGATCGGCGCCCTGCTCTACACCGCCTGCGTTCTCATCCTCATCGCGCTCGGGGTCTATCGAATCGAAGGCCTGAACCCCTGGACCTTCGTATTGCCCGCGGTCGCCATGGCCTTGAGCTCTGGCGTTTTCGAGGAGCTGATCTTCCGCGGGGCCTTGTTCAGGATCGTCGAGGAATGGCTCGGCAGCTGGATTTCGCTGGTCGTCTCATCCTTCGTGTTCGGCTTCATGCACCTGCTCAATCCCTCGGCGACCATCTTGGGAGCTGTCTATATCAGCATTGAAGCAGGTCTCTTGCTGGCGGCGGCCTATATGCTCACTCACCGCCTGTGGCTCAGCATCGGCTTCCACATGGCGTGGAACTATACCCAATCCGCGATCTTTTCCGGGATCGTCTCGGGTGGGGTCGGCGCGCCCGGCCTGATCCGCTCCAATATCCAGGGACCGACCATTCTGACCGGCGGAAATTTCGGCCTCGAATCGTCCATCATTGCCTTCGCGCTATGCACGGCCACGGGGGTCGCCCTCCTCGTCCTCGCGATCAAGCGCGGCA
>JBAWYY010000222.1:0-5130 GCA_037143285.1 Alphaproteobacteria bacterium
ACCGCGTTCTGATAGGCGACTTCCGAGACCGCGAGGCCCTGGAGGCCGACCGACAGGCGCGCCTCGTTCATCATCACGAACATGGCGGGCAGGCCCTGATTTTCCTTGCCCACAAGCCAGCCGACTGCCCCATCATAATTCATGACGCAGGTGGAATTGCCGTGAATGCCCATCTTCTCCTCGATCTTGCCGCAGGAGACGGGGTTCTTCACGCCGGGATTGTTCTGAGCGTCGGGAATGAATTTCGGCACGACGAAGAGCGAGATGCCCTTGGTGCCGGCGGGCGCACCCTCGATGCGGGCGAGCACGAGGTGCACGATATTCTGGCTCATGTCGTGTTCGCCGGCCGAGATGAAAATCTTCTGCCCGGTGATCTTGTAGGAGCCGTCGCCCTGGGGAACGGCCTTGGAGCGCAGCATGCCCAAATCCGTGCCGCAATGGGGCTCGGTCAGGTTCATCGTGCCGGTCCATTCGCCCGTGGTCATCTTGGGCAAATAGGTGCGCTTGATCTCGTCGCTGCCGTGAACATAGAGGGCCGCCATCGCGCCCTGGGTGAGGCCGGGATACATGCCCCAGGCGAGGTTCGACGACGACAGATATTCGCCGATCACCGTGTTGAGCACATAGGGCAGGCCCTGGCCGCCATATTCGGGATCGAAGGCGAGGCTCATCCAGCCGCCTTCGCAATATTGCTTATAGGCTTCCTTGAAGCCCGGCGGCGTCGTCACCGAGCCATCGGCATGGCGCACGCAGCCATGATGATCGCCGACCGCGTTCAAGGGCTGAAGCACCTCTTCGCAGAGCTTGGCACCCTCGCCGATGATGGCCTCGACCACATCGCGGCTCGCATCCGAGAAGCCCGGGAGATTGCCGTATTTTTCCATGCCCAGCACATCATAGAGCACGAAAAGGGTGTCATCGATCGGGGCCTTATAGGTCGGCATGGCCTTATCCTCCTTAGACCCAGCCGAAGGGGCTGCGGTCTCGTGTCAACATATTCGGTGCAAGCACCGTGTTTGTTCCGCCCCGCTCACGCGGGTCTTTGACGAATGGCCCCCCGAGGGGGCCCGTACGCCTAAACTTGTTTCTCCGCGAGCATGCGGTCGATGACACCGCAGGCCCGGTCGAGCTCTCTCATGGCAATGTCGATATCGTTGCGTTGGCGCATGAGGCGCTCGATCTGCTCGCGGAACTTCCCCCGCGAGACCTTCAATTGTGTGACGCCGCCATCGCCGAGATCGTAGAGGTCGAGCATGTCTTTGACCTCCTCCAGCGAGAAGCCGACGGTCTTGCCCATGAGGAGGAGGCGAAGGCGCCCGCAGTCACGGCGGGAATAGAGCCGATCCTGACCCTCGCGGCGCGGCGCGATCAGACCGCGCTCCTCGTAGAAGCGAAGCGCACGGGCGGTCACGTTGAACTCGCGCGTCATCTCGCGGGTGGTGAGCAAGTCTTTGGGCGAGCGGCGGCCGGGCACACCGGCAACCAGATCAACGCAGGCGCCTTCCACCTTTAAATCGATGGCGCGGGCAGGGCCCGAAGGCGTCGCGGCTGTGTCGATCGCACGGTTCTCATTCACGCGATGAGCGCTCCCAAGACGGTGGACCTTCGTCTAATCAATGTTGACGTTTACGTCAACGGAAATGCTGTCGCAGGCCCCCGGCGTGACGACTTACGGACATTTACTGAGGGTTGGCGCTGCGGCGGTCGAGCCAGCGGCGGATGGGGATGGAGGCGAGCGACAGGAGCGCGAGGCCGATCAATCCGCCCCAGATTTCGGGTGTCAGCACTTTTGCGACCGAAAACTCACCGCCCTGATCGAGAACCCGGCCGAGACCGGCGCCCGCAAGCGAGAAGACGAAGGTGCCGGGGATGATGCCGAGAAAGGTGGTGATGGCGAAAATCGGCAATTTCACGCCGACAAAGGCCGGCACGAGATTGACCAGGAAAAAGGGGAAGACCGGCACGAGGCGCAACACCAGAAGATAGCTCGCCGCATCCTTGCGCAGGTTCTCGGCCAATTTGGCAGCCGCACTGCCGAAGCGCTGGATCGCATCAGCTCCGAAAATCTTGGCGGCGAAAAAAAACACCACGCAGGCACCGATGGTGGCGCCGATGACGGTGAGCAATGTGCCGAGACTTGCGCCAAACAAAAAGCCGCCGGCGACCGTCACCCAGATTGCACCGGGGAGCGCCGTCATCGCCACCGCAATGTAGAGCGCGACATAGGTGAGAGCGGCGAGCGTGGTATTGGCACCGACCCAGGTGGACAAGGTGGCGCGATGGGCACGCAGCGTCTCAAGCGAGAGAACGTCTGCAAGCCCGGATGCCCGAACCGCCACCAACAACAAGACGATCGCCAGCGCGATCCAAATTCGCCGATCAGCGAGCAGCGAGCGCATGGGGCGATACTCCGGGGGTCTCAGGATTTTGGGCTGTGCCGCATGATCGCCGCAAGCCAATTCACTATGCGCGAAAGAGATGACGGCTCTGCTCACTTCCTTGTGTGGAGAGGTAAAGCCTGCGACAACCCGGCCATGGCCCTGACCGACCTCGCCCGCATCGCGCCCGCTACTCGCGCCGAATGGCGAGACTGGCTCGTTGCCCACCATCGCCAATCGGAAAGCGTATGGCTGGTCATCACCAAAAAGGCCGCCGGCGGACAACTCAGCTATGACGACGTGGTGGACGAGGCGCTGTGTTTCGGCTGGATCGATTCCCTGCCGCGCAAGCTCGATGAGACCCGATCCATGCTTCTGCTGTCGCCGCGCAAGGCAAAAAGCGCGTGGTCGGCGGTGAATAAGCGCCGCGTGGAAGCGCTGGAAGCCAAGGGACTGATGCATCCGGCGGGGCGCGCATTGATTGACGCCGCCAAGCGTGAGGGCACGTGGAGCCTCCTCGATGAGGTCGAGGCGCTCACCTTGCCCGAGGCCTTGAGGCAGGCGTTCGCCGCCGACCGCAGAGCGGCCTTCTACTTCGAGGCGTTCCCACACTCGTCCAAACGCGGCATCCTCGAATGGATCGCACAAGCCAAGACCGAAGCGACCCGAGCAAAGCGGATTGAGAAAACCGTGACGCTCGCCCGCGACAACATCAAGGCCAACTTCCCCGCCGGTCGCAATGCCGGTCCTAAACCTAAAACATTGCCTCCAGAGAAGTGAGAACCAGACCATGCACGCCAAGACCGAGACCCGCAGCGCCGGCCAATTGATTGTCGACCAATTGGTGGCACAGGGCGCCGAGCATGTGTTCTGCGTGCCGGGTGAGAGCTATCTCGCCGTTCTCGACGCGCTCCATGATGCCGACGTGAAGGTCACAGTCTGCCGGCAAGAGGGTGGAGCCGCCATGATGGCGGAGGCCTATGGCAAGCTCACCGGGCGTCCCGGCATTTGCATGGTGACGCGGGGCCCGGGCGCCACCAATGCCTCACCGGGCATTCATATCGCACAGCAGGATTCAACCCCGATGATCCTGTTCGTCGGGCAAATCGACAGTTCCATGCGTGGGCGCGACGCCTTCCAAGAGGTTGATTACGGCAAGCTGTTCGGCGGCATGTGCAAATGGGTCGCCGAGATCGAAAGCGCTGACCGCGTGCCGGAAATGATCGCGCGCGCCTATGCGACCGCCATGCAGGGACGGCCCGGCCCAGTCGTGCTGGTTTTGCCCGAGGATATGCTCGCCCAATCGGCCGCTGTGCCCGACGCGCCGCGCGTTGAGGCCGTTGAGACCTGGCCGGGGCTCACCGATGTCGTGAAGCTGCAAAAGCTTCTCTGGGCTGCGAAGAACCCGATCCTGATCCTTGGCGGCTCACGCTGGAGCGAGAAGGCGGTTGTCACCGTCGCGCGCTTTGCCGAGCGTTTTGACTTGCCGGTGGTCTGCCAGTTCCGCCGGCAGATGCTGTTTGACTCGCTCCATCCGAATTATGCCGGGGATCTCGGGCTCGGCTGCAATCCGAAGCTCCTCGCCATGATCCGCGAGAGCGATCTCGTCATCGTCATGGGCGGCAGGCTCTCTGAGATCGCCTCCCAGAGCTATACGCTGTTCGACATTCCCCAGCCCTCGCAGACCCTGGTGCATGTCCATCCGGGCGCCGAAGAGCTCGGCCGGGTCTATCAGGCCCATTTGCCGGTTCATGCCACACCCACCGCCTTTGCGGCAGCGCTTGAAGGCGTGCAGCCGCCACAGGTGATCGCCTGGGCCGGGCGCGCGGCAGTCGCGCATGAGAACTATCTCGCTTGGACCGGCAATCCCGCGCGCCTGCCCGGCACGCTGCAATATGGCGAGATCATGAGCTGGCTACGCGACCGGCTGCCGGATGATGCGGTCGTCTGCAACGGCGCCGGCAATTACTCGATCTGGGTCCACCGCTTTCTGCGGTTCCGCCGCTATGGCTCGCAGCTTGCGCCCACTTCCGGCTCCATGGGCTATGGCACGCCGGCGGCGGTCGCTGCCAAGCGCATGCACCCTGAAAAGACTGTGGTCGCCTTTGCCGGCGACGGCTGTTTCCTGATGAACGGGCAGGAATTTGCCACCGCCTGCCAATATGATCTGCCGATCATCGTGCTGGTGGTCGACAACGCCATGTATGGCACGATCCGCATGCATCAGGAGCGCGAATATCCCGGCCGCGTTTCAGCGACCGCCTTGAAGAATCCAGACTTTGCAGCGCTGGCTCGGGCCTATGGCGGCCATGGCGAGACGGTGCGCGAGACTTCAGAATTTGCGCCGGCCTTTGAGCGGGCGCTCGCCTCGGGCAAGCCCGCGATCCTGCACCTCTTCCTCGACCCCCAGGCGATCACGCCGACCACCACCATCGACGCCATTCGCGAGAAGGCGATCTCAGGCAAAGCCTGAGCAGGCTTATCGGTCGTTGAGGTGGCAGGCGGAGAACCTGCCGGGCGCGACCTCTTTCAGCTTCGGCGCTTCCGTGCGGCAGCGCGCGAAGGCGAGCGGACAGCGCGGGTGGAAGTGGCAACCCGGCGGCGGATTGAGGGGCGAGGGGATCTCCCCCTCGATGGGCTTGAAGGCGCGCTTGCCCGTATCGACACGCGGCACCTCGGCCAAGAGCGCCTGAGTATAGGGATGGTTCGGCCGCTCGAACACCTCGTCTGCCGGCGCAAGTTCGACGATGCG
>JBAWYY010000223.1:0-5109 GCA_037143285.1 Alphaproteobacteria bacterium
CCCTTCATCCTGCGCGGCGTGTCGCTGCTTGGCATAGATTCGGGGATGGCACCGAAAGCGCTGCGCCTTGAGGCCTGGGCGCGGCTCGCCAAGGATCTCGATCGCGCGCGGCTCTCGGCCATGACCTCCACCGTGTCGCTGAATGGCGTGATGGATGCCGCGCGTTGCATCGTCGAGGGTCAGGTGCGCGGGCGCGTCGTCGTTGAAATTGGCTGAGCCGTTGTGCGCCGTTCAGATTGGCGACGTATCCCTGCCTTTATTCTGGTCTCAACTCACTTCCGTGATTACCGGACATCCCTGGTCCGCGCTGCCTTGGAGGCTCTCGTGATGCCGCGTCTCGCCCTTCTGATCTTCGCTGCGATGGTGGGCTTTGCCGCTCCAGCGGTTGCTCAGCTCAATTTGCCGCCGGGCACGCCGAAGCCTGGCATCCCCGGCTATGAAGCCGAGACAGAGGCCAATCGCCGCCGTGTTGAGGGCGAGCGCCAGCAGCAGATCCAGCAACAGCGCATTCAACAGCAGCAACAACAGCAATGGCAGCAGCAGCGGGCGCAGCAGGACCAGTTTCGTCAGCAGCAGTTGCAATCGGACCAGCAGCGCCAGTTTCAAATCCAGCGCGACATTCAACAGCGCCAGCAGTGGCAAGCCGAGCAGCAGCAGCGCCAGCAATGGGGCCAGCAGCGCGAATGGGAGCGCCAGCGTGAATGGGACCGTCAGCGGCAATGGCAGGGCGGTCCTCCCGTCATCATCGATCGCCGTCCCCCGCCGGTCATTATTGAGCGTGAGCCGATCTATGGCGGCCGACCCGTTCGTGGTCCGGTGTGCCGGGTCGTGCCCATCGAACGTCGTGACGGCAGCATCGTTCCCGTTCGCCAGTGCCAGGTCTGCGGTCCTGTCTGGGCGCGTGATGCCTATGGCGATCGGGTCCGGATCAATCAGTGTCGCTGGGTGATCAGGCGGTGAAGGCGCGCGGATGATGCATCCGCGCCCATTTCATGCTTGTATAAGTGACCATGCTTCGTGAAGCCTTTGCCCGCTCCCGTCTCACCCTTGTCGGCTTGATCTTTGCCGGCATTGGTCTGACTGCGTTCGCAACCTTCTGGTTAAACCGGCCGACAACGGTCACTTTTCTGGTCGGGCCTTCGGGGTCCGATGGGGCGAAGGCCGTTGTCGCCCTTCAGCAGGCGCTTGCGCGCGAGAAGTCGAGCGTGCGCATTCGGACCGTGGTTGCCGATAGCCCCGTTGATTCCCAGGTGAAGCTCGACCGGGAAGAGGTGGATTTCGCCATCGTCCGCGCGGATTTCACCTTGCCCGCCAATGCTCAGGCAGTGGCGGTGTGGCAGCGCAATCCCGTCATTCTGGTCGCGCCGCTTGGCGAGAATATCGAGCGCTGGACCGATTTAACCGGCAAAACCGTTGGCGTGCTCGGCCGCGGCATCGGCTTCAACATGCGGCTCATCGAGCTCCTGTTGCGCGAGCAGGGCGTCCAGCCGGCGCGGGTCAAGCTGGTTGAGATCGCGCCTTGGGAAGCGGGTGAGGCTCTTAAGCGGCATTTGATCAATGCCATGATCACCATTGGGCCCGCCACCAGCCGACCGGTCGCCGATGCGGTCGCCGGGATGGTGCGCGAGGCAGCGCTCAATCAGGTCGCTTTCGTGCCGATCAAGGAAGCCGAAGCGATTGCCGACCGCGTCGCCTATCTTGAATCCTTCGATGTCCTGACCGGGTCCTTCGGCTCAAATCCACCCTTGCCGGCTCAGACCTATCCGTCCGTCTCCGTGTCGCATTATCTCATGGCGCGCCGCAGCCTGCCGGACAGCGTGGTGGGTGAGTTCACCCAGCAGCTCTTCGCGCTCCGGCCAAGCCTTGCGGTCCAGCACCCGGTCCTGCAGCGGGTGGAAGTGCCGGATACCGAAAAAGGCTCGTCGGTGCAGGTGCATCCCGGCGCCCTTGCCTATCTGACCGGCGAGCAGCAGACCTTCCTCGAGAAATATTCCGACGTCATCTATATCGGCATCTTCGGCATTTCGATTGTCGGTTCGGGCTTTGCGGCGCTCGCCGGCGTGTTCGGCTGGGGCAAGAAAGAGCCGACGCCGAGCCCCTTGCCCGATGTGATCGATCTCTTGCGGGTCGCGCGCGCCACCGACGATCCGGCAGTGCTCGATGCGGTCGCGCAAGCGGCTGACGACATCTTCGTCATCACCATTGATCGGGTCAGGGCGCGCGATCTCGATGAAGCGCAGTTTTCAACCCTGACGCTTGCCCTTGAACATCTCAACACCGCCATTGCCGACCGCCGTCGGTCGCTGGCAATGCGGGATGAGGAATACAGTCAGGCCTCCATCGACGCGCCCATGGCGCCGCGCGCGTCACCCGCCGTTGCGCGGGGATGACGGCACGGCCTCGCATCGCTAATGTGCCCGGTGAATCAAGAGGCGAGGCAGTCGGTGGCAAAGGCGAAAGAGACAGTGAGCCCGATCGAGCGGGCGCTGATCGCTAAGGGCCTGCGCATGACCGGCCAGCGGCGGACCGTCGTGCGCGTGGTCGCCCAGGCCGCCGACCATCCCGATGCCGAAGAGCTGCATCGCCGCGCCACCGCCATCGATCCCGGCATTTCCATCTCCACGGTCTATCGGACGGTGAAGCTTCTGGAAGAGGCCGGTGTCGTCGCCCGCCATGCTTTTGGCGATGGCCGCGCCCGATATGAACCGAGCACGACACAGCATCACGATCATCTGATCAATCTCGCCACCGGCCAGGTGATAGAATTCCAGTCGGAGGAGATTGAGGCGCTGCAGGCCGAGATCGCCCGCAGACTTGGCTATCGGCTCGTGGATCACAAGCTCGAACTCTATTGCGTGCCCCTTGAAGATGACCGCTGACGACGAGACCGTATGGTTCGGCGCCGAAGGGCCAAGCCCCTTCGATTACATCCGCGCAGTCATCGCGATCGTGGTGGTGATCGGCTTCGTTATCTTGGCGCTGCCGGTGCAGATGGTGGCGCGCCGCTTCAAGCTGAAGGCGGCCCGCATCATCCCCATGACCTTCCATCGCCTCGTGCTCTGGGCGCTTGGGGCGAAAGTGGTGGTGCGGGGCGAGCTGACCACACACCGGCCGACCCTCATCGCCGCCAATCATTGCTCCTGGCTCGACATCATGGTGCTCGGCTCGGCGACGCCTTTGAGTTTTGTCGCAAAAAGCGAGATCGCCGGCTGGCCGCTGTTTGGCTTCCTCTCCAAGCTGCAGCGGACGATTTTCGTCGACCGTGAGCGGCGCATTTCAACAGCCAAAACGGCGAACGAGATCACTGGCCGTATGGCGGAGGGAGACCCGGTGGTGCTGTTTGCCGAGGGCACCTCGTCCGATGGCAATCGCGTGTTGAAATTCCGCGCCGCCCTCATTGGTGCGGCCGAAATGCTCGCCCGCTCGACGGGCGAGACCGTTTGGCTTCAGCCTGTCACCATTGCCTATAAGCGGGTCAATGGGCTGCCGGCTGGTCGCTTCCATCGGCACCATGTGGCCTGGACCGGCGATATGGATCTTGTGCCCCACGCTTGGCCGCTGCTCCTCAAAGGTGCCGTTGATGCGGAGGTGATTTACGGCAATCCCATTCCCTTTGACCCCGCCCATGCGCGTAAAGCCATTGCACCGCTTCTGGAATCGCGGGTGCGGGCGATGTTGGCGGCGTCCCTCACCGGCAAGGATGAGGACCTCCCGCCGATCGTCAGATGAGGGCTACCATCCCTCATTCGGCCATGCGGCAAAGCGCGAGTTGAAAGCCGGCATAATTGCCGTATTTTGCACTGCAAAATAGTGCCCCTCACTTGCTTCGGAGATGTCCCATGAGCCTCGCTCTCGCGGTTAAGGACACAGACGCCACCAGCCTTCTCGACCTTGCGCGCGGGGCTGTGGCTGCCGTCGACGCTGTCTTGACGGATGCGACGCTCTCCGTGCGGGCCCGTGTCACCGAGGGCGGAAAGCTCTCCAATGCCAAATTGGAAGCCGAGCAGCGTGCGACCCATGGGCTCGCCTGGCTTGCGACTTATGCCGAAAGCGTGCGCCAGCTCGCTTCTTACGCCGAGCGGCTGACGGCGAGCGGTCTATTTGGCGAGACCGAAGAGCTGATCGTGCGCATCGGCCTTGGCGAATATGCCTCGCAGATCCTGGGCGGCATCCCCATGAGCCAGGGCGAAGTGGTGCGCCCCAGCGACCTCGGGCTTTCGGTGGCCGACATCGCCAAGCGCTTTGTCGGCGCGGTCGACACTTTGATTGCGACCGGCAACACGACGGCCAACCGGGCGCGGCTCGCAACCCTTGTCCGCGAGCAGGAGAGTTCCGGCCATTTCGGCGCGTCCGGTCTTGATGAGACCATGGAGGCGATCCGCGAGGAGATGCGCAAGTTCTGCGCGGCTGAAGTGACCCCGCACGCCCATCAATGGCATCTCGACAATGCCTATATCCCCATGGACGTGATCACCAAGCTCGCCGATCTCGGTGTCTTCGGCCTCACCTTGCCGGAAGCCCATGGCGGCATGGGGCTCGGCAAAGAGGCCATGTGCGTGGTCTCGGAAGAGCTCTCGCGCGGCTATATCGGGGTCGGCTCGCTCGGTACGCGCTCCGAAATCGCCTGCGAATTGATCCTCGCCGGCGGCACGGAGGAGCAGAAGGCCAAATGGCTGCCGCGCATTGCCTCGGGCGAGATCCTGCCGACCGCCGTCTTCACCGAGCCCAATACCGGTTCGGACCTTGCCTCGCTCAAGACCCGCGCCGTGCGCGAGGGCGACACTTATAAAATCTACGGCAACAAGACCTGGATCACCCATCCCGTCCGCGCCGATGTGATGACGCTGCTCGCTCGCACCAATCCCGACGAGCCCGGCTATAAGGGTCTCTCCATGTTCCTGGCGGAGAAGCCGCGCGGGTCCGATGCCGAGCCCTTCCCGGCTAAGGGCATGTCGGGTGGCGAGATCGAAGTCCTCGGCTATCGCGGCATGAAGGAATATGAAATCGCCTTCGACGGTTTCGAAGTGAAGGCCGACAACCTGCTCGGTGGCGTCGAGGGCCAAGGCTTCAAGCAGCTGATGCAGACCTTTGAAGCCGCCCGCATTCAGA
>JBAWYY010000224.1:0-5098 GCA_037143285.1 Alphaproteobacteria bacterium
ACGCCATAGGCGAAGACGCAATCGAGCGCCTTCTCAAGCGGGATATCGCGCCCGCCCTTGGAGAGCGCCACCACCATCTCGATCTCGAAATGGTAGTTCTGCGTCATCGGCGGATAGGGATGGTCCACCGTCTTGTCGGCTGCGATCACCTGAAGAGCATCCGCCGGCTTCTGGAAGAAGAAGGGCGGCTCGCGATTGGGATCATGACCCATTTCCCGGGCATGGGCGGCATAGTTGCGCCCGACGCAATAGACCCGGCGCGCCGGGAACAGCTTGTCGGTGCCCATCACAGGCAGGCCGACGCGGGGGGCGGGCTCGAAGACGAATGACAAAGCGGTGCTCCGGGGATAGTGGCGGGATTGGTCGCGCGAGACTAATGTCACGTCCACGATTGTCTAGGACATGAGCGATGACGGCGCATACCGAAAAGAAGGAACTGAACCCCGGGCTCAAGCTCGTTCTTGAGATGGGGCCGCTCGTTACCTTCTTCCTGATCAACTCCTATGGCGACCGCTGGTTTGGGATCACGCCGGATCAGCGCATTTTTGCCGCCACCGCCGTGTTCATCGTCGCGGTTCTGGCCTCGCTTGCCATCACGTTTGCGCTGATCCGCAAGCTGCCGATCATGCCGCTCGTGTCCGCCGTGGTGGTCGTTGTTTTCGGGGGCCTCACCCTCCTCCTGCACGACGAATTGTTCATCAAGCTGAAGCCGACGATTGTGAACACGCTGTTCGCGCTCGTCCTTGGCGTCACCACGCTGATGGGCAAGACCGTGTTGAAACTGGTGCTCGATAGCGTATTTGAGCTCACCGATGCCGGCTGGCGGCTCCTCACTTGGCGGTGGGTCTGGTTCTTCTTGTTTTTGGCCGTGCTGAACGAGGTCGTCTGGCGCACGCAAACGACCGATTTCTGGGTGGCCTTCAAGGTCTGGGGCGTGATGCCCATCACCATTGCCTTCGCGCTGGCGCAGACGCCCTTGATCATGCGCCATGCCGTGCCTGAGGCGCCGAAAGAACAGGGCTAGCGCCGCTGTCCTAGGACGCCCTCAGCAGCATTCCACCTCGCCGCCGAAATGGCTGACGATGGCCTTTTCGAGCGCCGGCAAGGCACCGGCGAAGGTCGCCCGGCCGGCGACGGCCTTGCGGAGCGCCGCGCGCAATTGCCCCTGGATGCCGTCGAGATTAATGCCGGTGACGCGGCCCGCCCGCAGGATGGTGCGCCCGGCGACAATCGTCTCGGCCACATGGCGGGCTGAGGCGCGCGAGAAGAAGAGATCGAGTGGGTCGACCGGCATCAACGCGTCTTCATCCAGCATGGCCCGATCAAGCAACAGAAGGTCGGCGGGCGCGCCCACCTCAATGCGGCCGGTCACTGGCGAGCTCAGCGTCGCGTGGCCGTGGCCGAGCACGCCTTTGAGCACATCGGCGGGGGTTGCCTCGACATCGAAGCCCCAGCCCCCCTGCAGCGACCAGAGGAGGCGGATCTCGCGCAGGATATCGTCGTCTTCGTCGAAGGCCTGGCCATCGATGCCGAGCGCCACCTTGCAGCCCGCCTTAAGCATGGCCGGCACATCGGCAATGCCGGAGCGCAGCGCGAGATTCGATGAGGTGTTGACCGAAATGGTCGTGCCGGAATCGGCGATGATCTTGAGGTCTTCGTCAGATGCCCAGACGCAGTGGGCAAGCGTCAGGCGCTCCGACAAGAGGCCGATGTCCTTGAGATAACGCGCAATCCCCTGCGGGAAGGCCTTCACCGCCCAGTCGCGCTGATATTTGGTCTCAAGAAGGTGCATATGCACGCGTCGGCCATTGGCCTTGCTTGCCGCGGCGATCCCCTCGATCAGTTCGGGCGTCGACCAATGCACGCCGTTCGGGCCATATTGAACATCGACCATGTCGGAGCCGATGGCGTCCGCCACGGCATCAACGCGGTCGATCTGCTCTTTCGCGCCCATGGGCGGGCTCAAGAACCGCGCGGTGATTTCCGGGCGATCGGCCTCCGGCAAGGCGGCTAGAATCGGCTCCGAGGGGCCGTAGACCAGCGGATTAGCGTCGCGCATGGCGGGCGCAAAGGCAACGCGCAAGCCGACGTCCTTGGCCGCGCGCGCGACTTCTAGGGCCTCCGTCACATAGTCGGTCAGCCCCTGGGGCCGGGTGTAGTGGATCATCGCGGCGCCCTGGCCGCCTGCTGCTGCGCGCCCAAGCGGCGCTGCCGCTGCCAAATAGGGGTCGACGGGCCCAAAGAGCTGCAGCCGGTGCAGCCAGATTTCGAGGGGGCGCGAGAAGCCGCCTATGGAGGAGGTCCGCACCTGCCGGGCGTGGTCATGGGCGTTCGAAATAGTCGGCATGACCAAGAGATCGTCATGGGGCGCGCCCGGTGGCAGCGCCTCAACCGCCGTAATCTTTCCGCCATCGAGGGTCAGGCGATGGGGACCTCGCGCGATCCCGGAAATGTCGAGGATGGCGGAGCAGGTGATCGTGCGGGTCATCGGGCAATCCGGGTGTGCGATGCTTGCGCGGGATCGGGCAAGTGCCCCATTCCGCAAATGAGGGCCGCCCGGGTGGGTCCCGAGCGGCCGTTTTGGGTCTATCAGGCGCTAGCGACAGCGCGCTCGGCTGCCGGCGGCAGGAAGGTGCGGTTGAACACTTCGCTGGCCGCGGGCGTACGGGGCAGCTGGAACACGTCGACGAGCTGCGCAATGGCGCGGCCCATGCGGGCGTCATCCACATCGCCGAAGCCGATGCGGCGCACTTCGTCATTCACCATGATCGTGGAGGCGGCATATTGGATACGCCGGGTCTCAAGCTGCGCGTTGAACAGGGGCTCGACCTTGGTCATGGCGGTGATGCCGGGGGCGGGATTTGCGAGCGTCTCGCGCATGGCACGATTGACCGCATGGGTGAGGCCGCGCACCGCGTTCGGATTGTCGCGAAGCAAGCGCTGCGACACCATCACGCCGTTGGAATAGCTCTCGATGCCGTGGTCGGCGAAGAGGATCCAGCGGAAGTCCTTTTCGGGATCAAGGCGCATGCCGATGAGGTTCATGTAGCTGGTGATGTTGAAGATCAGCGAGCCCTGGACCTGATCCTGGATCAGCATCTGCTCCTGCAGATTCGGCTGCATGTTCAAGATCTCGACCTTGGAGGCGTCGATCCCGTTGATGCGGGCGAAGGCCGGGAAGAAGCGGGTGGTGGACGAGCCCGCAGGACCGCCGAGCTTCTTGCCTTCCAGGTCCTTCAGCGTGCGGATGGCGCTGTTGGCTTTCAAGACGATGCCGAAGGGCGCGCGATTATAGACCATATAGGTCATGATCGGCTGCTCGCCCGGACGCTGGGCGGCGTTCTGGATGATGGCGCCGATATCGCCGAAGCCTGCGTCATAGGCGCCGCCCATGATGCGGGTGATGGTGGCGGCCGAGCCTTCTCCCTGGTCGATGGTCACATCGAGGCCGGCATCGCGGAAATAGCCGGCTTCAAGCGCGTGATAGTACCAGGCGTGGACGCCCTGGAAGCGCCAGTCGAGGGTGAAGCGCACGGGGGTGCGGGCCTGAGCGAAAGCGGGGGCTGCCAGCGTTGAGGCGCCGGCGGCAAGGGCGCCGAGGGCGGCGCGACGGGTGATGATGGTCATTGGTGATCCTGTTGCGTGAAAAGGGGGTGGTCTGGTTTGCCCTGCCTCTGATGGGCAGGTGGCTTTCCCGTTCGCATCAGTCTGGCCGGCTCTTTGCGCGCGAGCCGGCTCCTTGGGTTACCCGACGGCCTCCATTTCGCCTTGGGCTTCGAAGAGCGCCGTGAGGCGCTTCCGCATGATCATGCCCGGCCGGTCGGAGGGCATATGGGCTTCGGTGCGCTTCGACATATCGATCACCGGGCTCGGATCGGTCGATTCCAGGATCTCCCGGTCTTCCGTGATGATCTCCTTGTCCCAGGCGATCAGCTCTTCTGTTGAGCAATCGGCTTCCGTGTCGTTGCGGAACAGGAGTTGGACCAGTTGGATCGAGCCATCGTCGATGGGGGTCGCCGAATTGATGATGATGTGGCGAAGCCCTGAGGGATATTCGATATCGAGCCTACGGCAGAAGGGCATGTACCACTTGTTGCGCATGTGGCGCTTGGTGGTGGGTTCCGTGGTGCCGGTGATGCGATGGGCGCGGGCGGGGTTGAGGATCGGAATGATCGTCTCCGCCTCGAAACCGTAATCGGTCTCGTTGATCTCATATTTCTCCGGCTTCGGCTGGTTGACCTGGCCGAAGGTCGCCTTGTGGACGAAGGAGAAATGGGCGTTGTCGAAGGAGTTCTCCATCAGCCGGATCGAGGAGGTGTTCCAGGTGTCGTAGAACTGGAAGATGCGGCGGAAGCCGGGGTCGGTGTCTTCCGGCACCGGCGGGATGTCGGCGATGGGGTCATCCAGCGCCACCCAGACATAGCCGTAGCGGTCTTTGGCGTGGAACTTCGGCGTCGAATAGTTCGGCTTCTCCACGTCCACAGGCAATTGCGGCACGTCGATCACCTTGCCCGAGCCGTCATAGACCCAGCCGTGATAGCCGCAGACGATATTGCCCTCGGAGACCCAGCCCTTGGAGAGCTTGGCGGAGCGGTGGCAGCAGCGGTCGAGCAGGGCGGCAGGCGAGCCATCGGCCGTCTTGAACAGCACGATATCCTCGCCCAAGAGGCGGAACGGCACCGGCCCCTTATCAAGGGCGTCCATTCTGACCGTCGCATACCAGAACTTGCGCAGGGTTTTCTGCTTCGTCACCAGCATGGATCGGCCTCAGATCGAGAATTTGCGGTCGGCGATGGGCGGCAAGAAGCTGCGGTTGAACACCTCATCGACGCTGGGCTTGCGCGGCAGCTGATATTCAGCGGCGATCACGTCGATATTGGTGGTCATCCGTGCCGGGCTGATATCGCCCGCGCCAACTTCCAGCGCCTCGCGGGTGATGATGTGCCGGCGCAGCGACAACAGCATGCGCTGGCGCTCGAGATCGATGTTGAGGAGCGGTTCGACCGCGGTCATCGCCGAGACGCTGCCTGCGGGGTCGCGGATACATTCGGCCATGCCGCGATTGATCGCCTTCACAAGGCCGCGCACGGCATTGGGC
>JBAWYY010000225.1:0-5086 GCA_037143285.1 Alphaproteobacteria bacterium
GGATGAGCCGGAGGTTCGCGATCTCCTGGTGATGCTCTTGGAACAGGCGGGTTTCCGCGCTTTCGCGGTAGCCGACGGGCCGGCCGCCATCGACCTTGTCGCCCGCGGTCCGGTCGCCTTTGACCTCGCGCTTGTCGACTATAATTTGCCGAAGGCGATGAATGGCGTTGAGGTCGCAACTGCCATTCGCAGCATGCTCCAACGTGAGATCGATGTGATCATTCTCACCGGGGACATCTCAACCGAAACGCTGCAAGCGATAGCCAAATATAACTGCATTCGATTCAACAAGCCGATCAAACCGAGCGAGCTGATCGATACGATCCAGCAGATGTTGCTGGCTGCACCTAAGGTGCCGCATCGGCAAAAGCCCGTGGTGAAGGCGTCGCCGGTCACGCCGACGCAGTCGGCGCCGCGAGTGGTGATTGTTGATGACGATCCAGCTATCGGCCGCGCCTTGAGCGAGTTGCTCGTCGCGAACGGCCGTGAGGTCGAGACCTATCTCTCGGCGGAGGAATTCCTCGAGCGCGGCAAGACCGATGTGGAGGGCTGCATTCTGGTCGACGCCTATTTGCCGGGTCTGTCCGGACTTGATCTCTTAAGCCGGCTGAAGGCGCTCGATAGCCCCTTGTCCGCCATCATGATCACCGGTCGCAGCGATGTGGGCGTGGCGGTGACAGCGATGAAAGCCGGGGCCATCGATTTCATTGAGAAACCGATCGCGCCGGACGCGCTGCTAGCCTGTATCGATGCCGCGCTGACACGCTCCCACACGTCCAGCGGATCGCAAGCGAGCAGGGCTGCTGCCGCCGATATGATCCGGACGCTCACGCCGCGCCAAGTGCAGATCATGGACCTCGTGCTTGCCGGGCACCCCAGTAAGAACATCGCGGCCGATCTCAACCTCAGTCAGCGCACCGTTGAGAACCACCGCGCCACGATCATGAAGAAGATGGGCGCTAAATCGCTGCCAGGCCTTGCCCGCGCGGTCTTTCCAGGTGGCGGCTGAAGCGCCATCGCGACGCGCCCTAACGGGCGCCGCGTTTTGAGTAGTTTCCGGCGCTGCCCGAAACTATCGAGGCGTCTCTACTGTCGATGCAGCGTCAAAATGACGCTTCAAGCCCCCTCAAACAGGGAAGGATATTTCCATGACCCCGACCACCAAGCACGCCTCCACCGAGAGCCACGCTCAAGCGGCCTCGCACCATTCGGCTGCTGCCCATCATCATCTTGAAGCCTCGCATCACCATGATATCGGCGAGCACGAGAGCGCCAAGAAGCATGCGGCGGCAGCCCAGGTTCACAGCGATTCCGCGCAGAAGCACACGACCTCCGCCGCTATTCACTCGCAAAAGTGAGTAGGCGACGCGTCGACGGAGCCCCTTTTGCTCTGATTGTCCTTCCCCTTAACGGAGCGGTGCGATGAGCCTCGGCACAATCCTTCTCATCATCCTCATCCTGTTCCTCGTCGGGGCGCTTCCGTCCTGGCCGCACAGCATGAACTGGGGCTATGGCCCCAGCGGAGGTCTTGGCATCATCGTCATCGTTCTGATCGTGCTCATCGTTCTCGGGCGGATCTGACGAGACTTTCGGTGCGTCTTAAGAATGGGCCCGCGCCGCAAGGTGGCGGGCCCTTTCGTTTGTCCAGGTCGCCTGATTTGGCGTGGTGCGATGGCGCCCGAACAGGCGTTCAATGCCCATCTGATTAGACAAGGGCACTTGATTTTCACTCTAGGTATATTCCGGCTCTGCTTCATTCATCGGTCGAACGGTAAATATTAACAATCGGATTGGCCAGTTCTTTTGGCTTTTTGAGCGCCCCCGCGATCATGGCGAACTGCAACGACGGTCTCAACATAGATCCGAGTTGGAGATGGTCGGTCCGATTACCTCAAACAGAGAGTCAAAACCATGACCATCCGTCGTCTTCTGCTTGCTAATGGCGCCCTTTTCATTCTCGGCGCATCCGCTCTCGCCCAGACAGCCGCCCCGCCGTCAACGGCGCCGGTTCCGAGCGCCAGCCCCTTGACGGTGCAAGCGACCCCGTCTGCGGATATCTATTTCACCGGTGCCTATACCGCGACCCATTGGCGCACGAGCGAAGCCATTGGCGAAGTCGTTTACAACCGCGCCAATGAGCGGATCGGCAAGGTCGAAGAGCTCGTGATCGACAGCTCAGGCCAGGTCTTGGCCGTGGTGATCGGCGTCGGCGGCTTCCTCGGTATGGGTGAGCGCAATGTGGCTGTGAACCTGCGCGCCGTGCAGATGAGCCGCGACAACGACATGAAGCCCCGCATGGTAGTGGACGCCGATAAGGCCCGCCTCATGGTGGCGCCGGTGTTCAAGCCGAACACGACCGCGACCCGCTGAACCCTTAGTTCCAGTCCAGCGACACGGAGCCCGGCTCAGCCGCCGGGCTTCCCCGTCCCTCCAACACACAGGAGTTTTCCATGCGAAAAGCAATTTTGCTTGTTCTCCTCGCGGTGGGCCTCACGGCTTGCCAGGACGATGCCCGGTCTGAGCGTGCGGTGACCGGCGGCGTGATCGGCGCTGGCGCCGGCGCTCTTATCGGCGGGCTTGCCACGGGGCGTGCTGAAGGCGCGCTCATTGGCGCTGCCATCGGTGGCACGGGCGGCGCCATTGTTGGCGCTGAATCAGGCTATGGCCCGGGCTATGGCCGGCGCTATCGCCAGTCCTGCGAAGGCTATGATGCCGACGGTTATCCCGTCCGCTATCGGTGCTGATCCAGAGCCCTCTTTCTCGATGTCGATCAAGCCCTTTGACGTGACCCGTCAGAGGCGCTTCGGCATGTCCGGCGAGGCGAACAAGCGCCTTGAGCAGGAGTGATCGACCTCGGCTTCCGAAAGCTGCTGGTGAGCGGGGAGGGGATCGAACCCTCGACCACATGATTAAAAGTCACGTGCTCTACCGCTGAGCTACCCGCCCCAACCGGCGCGCGGGATGTGACGGATCGCGGCGCGTAAGTCAACCGCGCCGAATGGCCTTTCGTGATCAAGCCCTTGAAACCGGGGCGTCGCGGCCGCTTAGAGCGTGAAGCCGCCGTCCACCAGATGAATGGCGCCCGTCGTATAGGAGCTCTCGTCGCTGGCGAGATAGAGCGCGAGCATGGCGACCTCTTCCGCAGTCCCGAGGCGGCCGATGGGCTGGCGATCGATGAAGGCCTTCTTCACCGTCTCCACGGGCTGGCCGCTGGTCTCAGCCAGCGTCTTGATCCGCTCGTCCAAGGACGGCGAGACGATGGTGCCCGGGCAAATGGCATTGGCGCGGATGCCCTTGCGGATGAAATCGGCCGCGACCGACTTGGTGAGCCCGATGACGGCGGCCTTGGTGGTGCCATAGGCGTAGCGGTTGGGGATGCCGCGCACGGAGGAGGCGCCCGAGGCGATATTGACGATGGAGCCGCCGCCCTTCGTCAGCATGCCCGGCAGGAAGGCGCGGATCATGCGGTGCATGGATTTGACATTGAGGTCGAAGGAAAAGTCCCAGTCGGCCTCGCTGGTGTCCAAAACCGTGCCGTGATGGACGAAGCCCGCCGCATTCACCAGGATATCGACCGGGCCGACTTTTGCCGCATAGGCCTCGACCGCGCGGGTCGAGCGAACATCGAGCTTTGCCTTTTTGGCGCGCGCCAGACCCTCAAGCTTCGAGCGGTCGATGTCGCTGGCATAGACGGTCGCGCCCTCGGCCACAAAGGCCTCCACGATGGCGCGGCCAATGCCCTGGCCCGCTGCCGTCACCACAGCCACTTTACCGCTCAAACGCTTCGCCATCAGACGCTCTCCCTCAGATCTGGCCTTTGAACGCGGACGTCACCACGTCGCGCGCTGGCCTCTGTTGTTGTGGTCACGAGCGCGAAGAGACACGCCGCCGCGCGCGCTGTCTAGAGGTGGCGACGAGGGGGAGGGCATGAGGATGAGGATGATGCCCAAGCCGCGGCCTCAGTGGGACGGGGGCGGTCAAGCAATAGTGAACTGAGCGCAACCGCGCGCAACTCGCGCCGCGCTTGAAAGCAGCCGGGTCCTGAAACCAACATTCGATCAGATTTTCGACACTCTATTTCAGGCTGAGCACAACTTCGCCCGACACCGCATCGGTGATGCCCTTGCCGTCGCTCTGATCGTCCAGCGTCGCGCGGAAGGTGTCGAGGGTTGCGATCATGGCAGGGCGCGCCGCAACCATGGCGTCGCGGCTGTCCCATTCGCCGATGAGACAATAGGCCAAATCGCCGGTTTTGATGATCTCGCCGCGCTTGAGGCCGGGCCAGCTCGCCTTGCCATCGCGATGGGCGTCGAGAAAAGCCGTCTCTTGGCCCGATTTCACTTTGAATTTCACCACGTTGAACATCTGCATGATCCTTCTTCCCGCGCCGCAGCGCATGACAAATCGACCAGTCAACGTCTCAACTTAATGTCGGGACGGTAGCATGGTTCGCCGCACCGAACTATGGGGAGCGCCTCACGGCGACCGGCCTGACGTCACAGAAAGCAGCGCAGCACCACCTCGCCACCCCGATCCATCCCCGTCGAATGCCACCCCCGCGCTTTATAAAAGGCTTCGGCCTTCGTGCCCCGTCCGGTCGTGAGAAAAGCCTGCCGGTGGCCCGCCTCGCGCAGCCGAATGAGGGCGGCCTCATGCAGCGCTGATCCGTGGCCGCGACCATGCTTGTCGTCGATCACGAAGAGCGCCCAGAGCAGACCGGTCTGAGGATTGGCGCAAACAAAGCCTTGGATGCCCTCATCATCCTCGGAGACCAGGAAAATCGCCTCATCGACATACCATATGACCTCCGCCTCAGAGACACGGGAGGGGTCGCTCAGGCGGTTCTCGGCGGTCGCATGGCGCACGATGGTGACGCGAGGCAGGTCCGCATAGGTCGCGGGGCGGAGGCACGGGCTGGGCATGGCGGGGGCTCGGGGCCAAAGGGTGAAAACGGCGCGATATGGTCGGGTGCGCCAGACAAAGGCAACCCTGCTGCGGCCCAAGCGCTCATTGCATTCTCCGCGAACTCGGAACACTTGACGTTCAAACGCGCGCCCACACTCGCCCACGCATCATTCAGGAGGCC
>JBAWYY010000226.1:0-5065 GCA_037143285.1 Alphaproteobacteria bacterium
GGCAAGCGGTGTGCCGTCACGCCCGTCAAACAGGGTATAGACGGTGTGGTTGGTCGCCCTGTCCGGATCGTCGGACGGAAAGACCGTCACCATCTTCACGCCGGCAAAAGCCCCGAAACGCCAGGCCGGCCAGACGAGAAGATGCTGTGGTGCCTGCCCCTCGAAGGGCCGCGTCAGCAGGGAGCGGTCAACCGCATCAACCCCGTCGATATGCCCCGCCTGCAAGGCCGCAACCAGCGCCGGAAACCCGAGGCGCGGCAAAAGAAGATCGGCATCAAGCAGGCGCATGGGCATATCCGCAAACGGGGCCAGGGCAGGTTAGACCACCGGACGCGCCGCCAACAAGCCGGCATGGCCGGAGAGTGCAAACATCGCAAGGCGGCCCCCGATGGAGCGGGGGCCGCAGCAATCCAGCAGGTCGGCTGCGCGCTTCAGTTCATCTTAGCCGGATCATGCTCGGCATGACCATCATGGGCCGGATCCTTCTTGACCATGGCCTCCACGACGAATTCGACATTGACGACGCCGGCCTTGGCGAAGGTCAGGGTTCCCTTCACCATCTCGCCCTCAACGAGCGGCGCCTTCGGACCCATCAGCATGAGATGGAAGCTGCCGGGCTTGAGCGCGACGGTCTTGCCGGCCGGAATCGGAAGGCCTTCGTTTAGCTTGGCCATCTTCATCACATCGCCTTCCATCGACATCTGGTGGATCTCGACGCGCTCGGCGTTTTCGAAGGTCGCCGCGACGAGGATGTCGTCGGTCGTACCTTCATTGGTGATTTCGGCATAGCCGCCGGCAACCGGCGCGCCGGGCGCCGTGGCGCGAGCCCAGGGATGGTGGATGACGAGATTGCCGACCTTGAAACCGTGCGGAAAAGCGGGCGTGGCGGCGATGGCAAGCACGAGCAAGGCGGCTGCAATATGCAGGATACGCATGAGGAATTCTCCATGACAGAAGCAGAATACCCACCGCCGGAAGGCGTGGGTCTTGTTTGGGAAGGCTTCTTGTCAGGCGAAAGGTGGAGCGCGGGCCTGTGCCAGGGCCCGCGTCGGCGACGGCATGGCGCCAAAGGCGGCGCCCCACAGCGCCAGTTCCACGAAAGCGCGAGGGGCAGGCATGCCGGCGTCCGCAACGGTCGGAAGCGTGGGCACGTTGCAGGCGAGGCAGTGGTCACAGCCCATGCCCTGCAGGCCGTTGCCGGGCTGGCCGTCGCGGTCATCAACGGTTGTCGTGGCGCAGATTTCAAGGAGCACGCCGCCGAGATTGACGAAGCGGCTGCCCAACTCGACCGGCGTGAAGCCACGCGCAATGGCTGTCGCCGCGACAAGGGCGACGAGCAGCAGAGCGCAGGAACGGGCAACCCGGATCATCATCCGTGAAGGCAAACCACGGATGATCGAGGCAAGTCAATCAGGGGTGGCGTGGCGTTTTGCCCGTGCGGGACGCCTCGCCGCACTCAGTTCTTGGCGGCGGCCTCGGCCGTTTCGGCCTTCTTCTCGTTGCCTTCGATTTCCGAAAGGCGGGCGCGAAGGACAAGCTTGTCGATCTTGGCAAACGGCAGGGCGACGAAAACCTCGATGCGCCGACGCAGCATCCTGTAGGCTTCGGAGAAAGCCTGATCGATCTCGTAGGGCTGTCCTTCGACCGCAGCCGGATCGGGAATGCTCCAATGCGCGGTCATCGGCTGGCCCGGCCAGATCGGGCAGGTCTCGCCGGCGGCCGTATCGCAGACCGTGATGACGAAGTCCATTTCCGGCGCGCCGGCAGCAGCAAACTCGTCCCAGCTCTTCGACCGCAGGTTCGCGATGCCATGGCCGCGCGACTCCAGAAGATCGATGGCGTGCGGATTGACGACGCCCTTCGGGTGGCTGCCCGCGCTGAAAGCGTGAAACTTTCCCGCGCCGAGGCGGTTCAGCAGGGCTTCAGCCAGGATGGAACGCGCAGAGTTCCCCGTGCAGAGGAACAGCACATTATAGGTCTTTTCCGTCGAGGTCGGCTCGCTCATGGTCATTTCCTGCATCTTTCAGAAACGCAAGAGTGACTCACTTTCCTGACCGTTTCACGACGGTCAGCGGCAGGCACCTGTCTTAGTCGCCTTCACCGGGATTGGGCGACAGAAGCGCCAGCTTGCCTTCCTTGCCGTCCCACTCCTTGCCGTCTGCCGGTCCATCGCGCTTGATCGTGATGTTCGGCCAGCTCTTGGCATATTGGGCGTTGAGTTCGATCCAGGATTCCAGACCCTTTTCCGTATCGGCCTTGATCGCGTCGGCAGGACATTCAGGTTCGCAGACACCGCAATCGATGCACTCGTCCGGGTGGATGACGAGCATGTTCTCGCCTTCGTAGAAGCAATCGACGGGGCAAACCTCGACGCAATCCATATATTTGCACTTGATGCAATTTTCGGTGACGACATAGGTCACGATCGGCACTCCCCCGGCAGTTCAAACAAACGCAGTCTACCCTGTGGATTATCAGACAGGCTTTGCGGGACGCAAGGTTAGGACCTTCGCTAGTCCCTTATCGGTCGAATAGGGAATCAGGCGTGCAAGGCGCGGGCAAGGACCGCCGCATCCACTGGCTTCTGTAGCACCGCATCGAACAGACCGGGCAGCATTTCGCTAGGGTCATCGCCTGACAGCGCGATAAGGCGCGGGTGCTTCTCTTCGGCACGCAGCGCAATCGCCACCGCGACGCCATCCATATCCGGCATACGGCGATCGATCACCGCCACATCGAAATGCGTTGAGGCTGCAGCCTCTAACGCCGCATGGCCGCCATCAACCGACGTGACCTGATGACCCATGGCGCTAGCCATCCGCGAGATCACCTCGCGGGCCATATGATGGTCGTCCACGATGAGCACCGAGAGGGATTTTTTGTCGCGCTTTTGCATGTGCCTAGAAATGCGCGACACCGGTGAATAAAGGGTTTATTCACGCTGATCGCCTCGCGTGAAATTGCCCGATGCTCGATCTTTTTATCCTGGTCTTCCCGGTCTTCGGCTTGGTGGCCGTGGGCTATGCCGCAGCCCTCGTAGGCGCGGTCTCAAGCGACACCACCAAGGGGCTCTCGGAGTTCCTGTTCACCTTCGCCGCGCCCGCCCTCATCTTTAAACTCATTTGCGCCGCGACCTTCCCCGAGACCATCCCCTGGGGCTATTGGATCGCCTATTATTCCGGCATGGGCATCGCCTGGGGCGCCTCCATGCTGGTGGTCTCCAAGGTCTTCGGCGCAACCCGCGGCGAAGCCGTGATCGCGGGCCTGTCCACCGGGCAGGCCAATACCGTGATGATCGGCATTCCCATCATCTTGAAGGCCTATGGCGATCAGGCGGCCTTCCCCATCGCGCTCCTGCTTGCGGTCAACCTGCCGATCACCATGACAGTCGCGACCCTGATGCTGGAGGGGAGCCGGGCGGCCGGATCCGGAGCCGTGATTGCGCGCCTGGTGCGCGGGCTTCTCACCCACCCGATCCTCCTCGGCATCATCTTTGGCCTTGCCGCCGTTCACTGGGATCTGCGCCCCACTGGTGCCATCGCAACCATGGTGGACATGCTCGCCGCCTGCGCCATTCCTGGCGGCTTGGTCGCGCTTGGCTTGGCGCTCAAAACCTATGGCGTGCGCAAGGACCTCCCCGTGGCCTTCACGGTCTCCGGCTTCCGCCTCCTAATCCACCCAGCCATCACCTATGTGGTCGCCGCCCATATTTTCGCGCTGCCGCCGGCCTGGACCGGCGCCGTGGTGTTGTTTGCCGCCATGCCCGCCGGCATTAACGCCTATCTCTTTGCCGCGCGCTACGGCGAGGGCATTGGTATCGCCTCAACCGCTGTTGCGCTCACCACAGTGCTATCGGTGGTGACCTCCATGCTCTGGCTGCGCATTCTCGGTGTTGGCTGACGCTACGAAAGACCAGAGTCTTCGATTCACGCGCCCGAGTCTTGCCTTTCATCTTTTGCAAGCCTGAATCTATTCGTAACTCCTCGTTGAGTCATTCTTTACCAAATTAAAGATTGATTAACCCTCTTTTTGAAGATCGACTCACGGGCACCACTCCCAACGTTCGGAACGACTCAGACGCCGGCGAGCTTTATTAGCGAATAGTTGCTTTTGCCGTGAACAAATCATGATTCAAGCGAGATCGCCGATTCGGTCCCTATTCGTTCTATTTTTGTTCTAGCTGTGAACGAAATGACCGTTGCGGCGGAAAAGTCACGCCTGTGACGTGCCGGCGTGGTACAGGTTAGGGGTGGTGCCCCTTCGGGCATCACCTCGATATCGCGATCGCATGACGTTTCTCGCTCCGCCCCTGCCTCCCGCCCTTCGTGGGCGAGGGGTCACTGCAGTTCTTGGGCCGACCAATACGGGCAAGACCACGCTCGCTATTGAGCGGATGGTGGCTAGTCCCTCCGGTTTGATCGGCCTGCCGCTGCGCCTTCTCGCCCGCGAGGTCTATGGCAAGCTGGTGGCTCGCGTCGGCGAACAGGCGGTCGCCCTCGTCACCGGCGAAGAGAAGATCAAGCCCCAGGGCGCGCGCTATTGGGTCTCCACCGTCGAGGCCATGCCGCTCGACATCGATGTCTCATTCCTGGCCATCGACGAAATACAGATCGCCGCCGATCTCGAACGCGGCCATGTCTTCACCGACCGCATTCTCAATCGCCGCGGCCGCGACGAGACCATGTTGCTGGGGGCGGCCACCATGCGTGGCCCCATCGAGCGGCTTCTGCCTAACGCCCATATCATCACGCGGCCGCGTTTTTCGCAGCTGTCCTTCGCAGGCGAAAAGAAGATCACGCGCCTGCCGCGCCGCTCGGCCATCGTCGCCTTCTCCGCTGACGAGGTCTATGCCATCGCCGAATTGATCCGCCGCCAGCATGGCGGTGCTGCTGTCGTGCTCGGCTCGCTCTCCCCGCGCACCCGCAATGCTCAGGTCGAGATCTATCAATCCGGCGATGTCGACTATCTCATTGCGACCGACGCCATCGGCATGGGGCTGAACCTCGACGTCACCCATGTCGCCTTCGCCGCCGACCGCAAATATGACGGCTATCAGTTCCGCCGG
>JBAWYY010000227.1:0-5046 GCA_037143285.1 Alphaproteobacteria bacterium
CGCGGATGGAGATCGAGCGGTCGTTCAAGACCTTGAGCTCATAGGACGCAGGCGCTTCCGACTGGATCTGCGGCAGCAACGCGCGGATGCGGTTCACCACCTCCACCGTATTGGCGTCGGGCTGGCGCTGGACCGCGAGCACGATGGCGCGCTTGCCATCGAGCCAGGAGGCAACGCGGTCGTTTTCCACGCTATCGATGGCGGTTGCGACGTCAGACACGCGCACCGGTGCGCCGTTCTGCCAGGCAACGACGACCGGCATATAGTCGGCGGCGCGGTTCACCGGGCCGGTCGCTTCTAGGATCGTGTTGCGCGGGCCGGCATTGACCGAGCCGACCGGGCGGTTGGAATTGGCATTCACCAGCGCCGTCTGCAGGTCGAGAATGCTCAAGCCACGGGACGCCAGCTGGTCGAGATCGGCCTTGATGCGCACGGCATATTTCTGCGTGCCGAAGACAAGCACCTGAGCGACGCCCGGAAGCGTCGAAATGCGCGGCAAGATCGCGGCCTGGGCGAAGCGGTCGACATCCGACAGGCGGGCAAGATCCGAGGCAAGCGACAGGAAGATGATCGGCTGGTCGGCCGGGTTCACCTTGCGGAAGCTCGGGGGTGCCGGAAGGTCGATGGGAAGCCTGCGAAGGGCTGCCGAAATCTGCGACTGCACGTCGAGGGCTGCGCCGTCGATGTTCCGGTTGAGGTCGAACTGCAGCACGATGGAGGTATTGCCGAGCGAGGAGGTCGAGGTCATCGACGAGACGCCGGCAATGGTCGAGAACTGCTTCTCCAAGATCAGCGCGACAGACGACGCCATGGTCTCGGGGCTTGCGCCCGGCAGCGCGGCTGTCACCTGAATGGTCGGGAAGTCGACGCGCGGGACGGCGGCAACAGGCAGCTGGCGGTAGCCGAAAATGCCGGCCGCGATGAAGGAGACCATCATCAGGATGGTCATGACCGGGCGGCGAATGCAGAGCTCTGACAACATGGCTGGGGCTCCTTAGCCGCGAGGATCGCGAGAAGGCTCGCCTGCGGTGGCAGACGGGCGACGAACGGCGACGGGTGCGCCGGAGACGAGACGGAGTTGGCCGGAGGTGACGACGTCTTCGCCGCCGTTCAGGCCATCGCTGACGACGGTTTCGGCGCCAATCGTACGGGCGATCGTCACCTTGACCACGTGAGCGCGGCCTTCGCGGATCACGAAGACGTAGGACCCGTCCTGGCCGACCTGGACGGCATTGGTGGGCACGACCACGGCATTTTGCTGGATACCGAGCGAGACCTTCACGGGAACGAAAACGCCGGGCCACAGCTGCTCTGCGCCATTGCTCATGCGCGCTTTGACCAGAACCGTGCCGGTGGTGAGGTCCATCGTGTTTTCGACGAAGGCGACTTCGCCGGTCGAGACCGCGCCGCCGATGGTCGCTTCAACCTTCACAGGGTTCGAGCCGATCACGGCACGCAACTCGTAGAAGGTTGCCTGCGGCACGGCAAAGGCGATGTAGATCGGGTCGATTTGATTGACGAGAGCGATGGGGGCGACGTCGGCTGCGCGCACGATGGCGCCGACCTTGGCGTTGATCGAGCCAATGCGGCCCGACACCGGCGCTGTGATGCGGGTGAAGGAGAGCTGAGCCTTGAGGTTATCAAGGCTGGCGATATCCGCCGCCAGTACGGCTTCCTGGGCCTTGGCGGCCGTGATCGCATTGTCGCGTAACACGTCGGAGGTGACTTTGCGCGCTGCAAGATCAATCGCGCGCTCGCGGTCGCGATAGGCCTGTTCGAGCTGGGCGCGGTCACGCAGGATCTGCGCTTCAACCTGGGCGACCTGAGCCTTCAACGTGCGGTCGTCGAGGGTGACGAGGAGGTCGCCCTCTTTGACCAATGCGCCTTCTGCGACGTGAATGCCGACCACCTGGGTGTCGATGCGGGCCTTGATCTGGATGGACGCGATGGGCTGCACGGAGCCAACGGCATCAATGATGATGGGGGCGGCGCGGCGCTCAACTTTGGCGGTTTCAACCGGCACCGGCGGCGGGCCCGAGGGGCGGCCGGCGGGTGCTGCTGCAACGGCAGCAGGAGCCGGCGTGGTCGCATGAGCGGCTCCAAGGCCGAGCTTCTCGCGCACCCCATCAACGGCATGAACCAGCGGAGCGGGGGCATAGGCCTTATAGGCGCCCTGAACATAGCCGTGGTCATAGCCAGTATAGGCACTCGCGATCGCCGCGCCGACCAGGACAACAAGACCCCAAACCCACTTCATTGGTCACTCCTCGTTACCGTCTCTGCCGAGGGCTGCGGGCTTTCGGCCGCGCCATCGGGTCGCATGCATGTCATGTTGAAAGGACGAGTTGGCTTTCGCCGACCCGGTGAGCAGATAAAAACATCGCAACCGCGCGTTCTACGGTCGCCGCCAGCTCAGCCTCGCTCGGCGGCGGCGCGATCTCCATGATGGCGATGCGTTGATGGGGCGATTGCACGAGATCGATAAACTGCCATGCGGCAAGGCTCGTGTCGGGGATATCAAGCCTGTCGGCGCTGACCAGCGCATCGAGATAGGCTTGCACACGACGATGGCCGAGATGCGGCCCGGTGCTGAAGAAACGGCGCCCGAGGGAGGGGAATTTCTCCACCGCGCCGATGACCATCCGCATGATCGCGATATTTTCCGGCGAGATGATCAGGCGCACGAGCCCACGACCGTAGCGGGAGAGCTGGCCGGCCATGTCGGGGTCGCGCGGGTCGAGCGCGAGTGCCAGCTCCGGCTGGGCGGGCCGGGTATATTCAACGATCGCCTGGAACAGGACTTCCTTGGATTCGAAATAGGCGTAAAGCGTCGGCTTCGACACGCCCGCTGATGACGCGACCTCGTTCATGCTGGTGCCGTCATAGCCGAGATGGCGAAACACCCGCGCGGCGGCATCGAGAATCTGATGCCGCTTGCGATCATGGGCAGCAGCGCGCTTGCCCGAGGCTTGGTGCGGATCAAGATAGGCGACGGTCATGGCACATTCCTGTGCCCCTGAATTTACCGAACGGTTTAGTAATTTCGTCAGCAGTAACCCGTAAGCGGCATCCTACCGTTAGGTGATCCGCTCACAACTCGGTGATCGCACTGCAACATCAGCATGTTGCAGCGCTCATGCGCCTCGTTTCACGACGTAGGTCGGCATTTCCATACAGTCGCGGCTGCCCCAGCCGGCCTTGCTCGCCTCGTCGAAGACGGCAAGCGCGGCACCCGCCACGGGAAGGTCATAGCCCCGTCCCTTCGCCTCCGCGATCATGGTGCGCAGGTCCTTGCGCATGCCGTCGCAGTCGAAGAGGCCTGGGCCGAGATCGGCACCGCCTAGCGCTTGGGCGACCGTTGCGCCGCGCGCCTTCAGCACATTGGGCGCGCCGGAGGTTTCCTGGAAGATTTCGATCATCTTGGCCCGGTCGATGGTGAGATGCTCGCACAGCGCATAGGCCTCGCCCAGCGCCTGCCAATAGACCGCGAGCGGCAGGTTGATCGCGAGCTTGAAGCTTGAGCCCGCGCCAATGGGTCCGACATGGTCGAAGCGGCGGCACATCTTTTCAAGTAAAGGGCGGGCGCGTTCGATATCGGCAGCCTCGCCACCCACAAAGCCGACGAGTTGACCTTTGAGCGCGGGGCCGACCGTGCCGCCCACGGGACATTCGACCATGGTGGCGCCCTTGGCCGCAATCGCTGTCGCCAGGGCCTGCTCGGTCTCTGGGCGCACCGTGCTCATCTCGATAAAGAGCTTGCCGACGACAGAGGCCGATAACAGGCCCTGCGGCCCCTCATAGACAGCCGAAATAGCGGCGGCATCAGTCAGGATCGTGATCACCGCGTCGCTCTTCGCCGCAAGCTCAGCGGGCGAGGCCGCAACTGTTGCCCCCAGCGCCTTCAAGGGTTCGGCGCGGGCCGCATTGCGGTTCCACACGGTCACGGCAAGGCCGGTTTCGATCAGGCGTTGGGCAATCGCTGCCCCCATGCGGCCAAGGCCCGCCACTCCGATGGTTGTCATGTGATGCTCCTGTCAGGAAAAGGGGGCTCAAGCGGGTGCGTTAGTCGCAGAGGCCGGACCCCAGAAGAATGGTCATGGTGGCGGTCAGATGGGCGCGGGTGGCCTCAATAGCCTCGTCCACTCGTCTCGCCAGCACAGCCGTCATGATGGCGCGGTGCTCTTTATCCACATCGCGGATCGGGTTCTGCATGGGCACCGACAGGCGGCGATAGCGTTCGGATTGGGCAAACAGTGTTTCACGGGTCTTGAGCAGCCAGGCATTGTCGCAGGCAGCAACAAGGGCCGCATGAAAGCGGGTATGGGCGGCCGCATAGTCATCGCTTAGGCGCGTCTCGTCATCGGGTGCGCGTTCCGGCACATGGGACAGGCGGTGAAAGGCTGCGATGATATCGGCCTCCCAGGCGATATCGCCCCGCGCAATGGCAAGCTTCAGGCACACCGCCTCGATCTCGATGCGCGCTTCGGTCAGCGCTTTGAGGTCATCGACCGCGATGGAGGGGACACGGAAGCCCTTTTGCGCTTCCATCGCCACCAGACCCTCAGCGGCTAGCCGCGAGAGTGCCTCGCGCACGAGGCCAATGCTCACCGAGGTCTCGGCTGCGAGGTCTGCGATCTTCAGCTTCATGCCCGGTGCCAGCCGGCACGCCAAGAGATCGGCGCGCAGGCGCTCGTAAACCCCTTCGGTCAGGCTAATGGCGCGCGGTGCGAGAACGAGGCTCATGAGGGCTCGGTTTTAGTTGGCAAGGAAATCGATAGCACGGCTTAAAATTTATTTCTTTAAAAAAATCGATTTTCGTGATCCTCTTCACTTAAGCCTCGGCACAGGGGCTCGTTAAACGATTGAGGAGACGACCATGATGGATCGGCGCAGCATGATAATGGCTGGCCTCGCGCTTGGCGTATCGGCCAAGGCTGGGCGGGCTCAAGCCACTTATCCCGACCGCTCGGTGAGGGTCATCGTGCCTTTCCCGGCAGGCGGCACCACGGATCTTTTGGCCCGGCTCGTGAGCGAGCGGCTGCAGAG
>JBAWYY010000228.1:0-5028 GCA_037143285.1 Alphaproteobacteria bacterium
GCGCGTCATTTCGCTCTTGGTCTTAGCCGGCACGATGGGACCGCAGGCAGCGACCCTCACGCTGGATGTCGACGGGGTCCATCGCACGGTTCAATCAACAGGCAATGGGCCGGTGGATGCGACATTTAACGCGATCAAGGCCATCGTGCCCCATGAGGCAGTGCTAGAGCTCTACCAAGTGCACGCGGTGACCGCTGGCACTGACGCACAGGCGGAAGTTTCGGTTCGTCTTCAGTCGGAAGGGCGGACCTTCACCGGCAAGGGCGCTGACCCGGACACGCTCGTGTCTTCGGCCAAGGCCTATTTGTCCGCGCTGAACAAGCTGTTGGCGAAACAGGAGCGCCTGCACCCGCAACGTGGGCATGCAGCCGAGTAATCACGTATCGGCCCGGGCGAGGTTCGCTCGGGCCACATTTTTCTCCTTCTGAGCTCCACCATGCGCATTGGCATCGACCTGGGCGGCACCAAGATTGAGGCGGTGGCGCTCAATGGCGCTGGCCAAGAATGTGCCCGACAACGCATCGCGACCCCGCGCGGCGACTATTCCGGGATCATCCGCGCAATCGTGGAGCTGGTCGGCGCAATTGAAGCCACAATCGGCCAAAAGGCGACGGTTGGGGTCGGTATTCCCGGCGCAATCTCGCCGATGACGCAGCTCGTCAAAAACGCCAATACGACCGAACTCATCGGCCATCCGCTTGATCGCGACCTTGGCGCGGCGCTCAGCCGCGACGTGCGCCTCGACAATGACGCCAATTGTTTTGCACTGTCAGAAGCCGTTGATGGCGCTGGGAAAGGTCTTGGCACCGTATTCGGGGTCATCATAGGCACGGGCTGCGGCGGCGGCTTGGTCGTGGATGGACGAATCTTGAAGGGGCGCAATCTGATCGCCGGCGAGTGGGGGCATAACCCCCTGCCTTGGCCGAGCGCTCGTGAACTTGCGACGGCGGGTCACTGTTATTGCGGCAAAAGGGGCTGCGTGGAGACCTGGATTTCAGGCACCGGCTTTGCCTGCGAGTTTGCAGGCGCTACAGGGCGCACGGTATCAGCGCCTGAGATTATCGCGGCTGCTAATGCGGGCGATCCTTTGGCTGAAGCCGCCTATCACCGCTATGCGGACAGGCTCGCCCGTGCGCTTGCGACCGTCATCAATACGCTCGACCCCGATGTGATCGTGCTCGGCGGTGGCATGAGCCAGGTCGAGCGGCTCTATGGGGACGTGCCTAGGCTCCTGCCCGCTTATGTCTTTTCCGACCAGGTCGACACACCGATCCGCCCGCCCCGTCATGGCGATTCATCGGGGGTGCGGGGTGCGGCTTGGCTTTGGCCCGCGCCACACTAAGGATGCGGCTATTGCCGCAACGCGTTGTCGCGAAGGCGGCGCATGGGTTTCAAGATGACGTCGAGCACCGACTGACGACCAGCCATGATATCGACGTCTGCCAGCATGCCGGGGACCACCGGGCGCGTCGGTCCGAAATCCGCGGCGGACGCCTCAAGCCTCACGCGGAAATAGGGCATGCCCTTTTCATCCTGCAGGGCATCCGACGAAATCTCGACTACGCGACCCTTGAGACCTCCGAAGATCGAAAAGTCATAGGCAGAGATTTTCACGATGGCCGGCAGACCCGGCCAGATCTCGGCGCGATCTTGCGGCGAGAGGCGGGCTTCAATGGCAATAGAGCCATCGGCAGGCACCAGTTGGATCAGCGGCTCGCCTGATTTCACCACGCCACCAATGGTCGTGATGTAGAGCTTGTTCACAGCGCCAGCGACCGGCGCCAGAACGGCGTTGCGGGTGGACCGGTCGGTCAAAGCGGAGATCTGTTCCTCAAGCTTGGAGATTTCCAGTTCGGTATCGTTGCGCTCCTTTGACGCGTCCGTCCGGAACCGAAGTTCGGCCTCGTTACGGCGACGCACAGCCTCGCTCATGGCGGCTTCGGTGCGCGGGATATCGTGGATCAAGTCGGAAAGCTTGGTTTCGATCTGCTGTAGCTGGCGCTCGTTATCGAGCAATTCGTTCTGAGACACAGCGCCAAGGCGGGTCAGCCGGCGGAGATTGACAAGGCGCTGCGACATCAGCTCGCGCTCACGGGTCGTATTGCCCCAGCGCGATTGATATTCCTGAAGCTCGATCTGCTTCTGTTTGACTTGGTCGTCGAGGATCGCAAGCTGTTCGCGAAAACCTTCAGCGCGCGCCCGGAACAGGCCGAGTTCGCGGTCGACGATGCGGGGCACTTCGGCGGCGAGATCTGGGGCGATCGTAACCTCCGCCGCGCCGTTGGATTCGGCCTCTAACCTGGCAAACCGCACCCGCTTGGCTTTCATATCTAAGCGAGCTTGCTGCAATTCAGCCCGTGCGAAGGAGTTTTCGACCCGCATCAAAGCCTGACCGCGTTCCACGCGATCACCTTCTTTGACCAGGATTTCGGTGATGATCCCGCCTTCAAAGTGCTGAACCATCTGATTGAGCTGGAAGGGGATGACCTTGCCGGCGCCGCGCTTGACCTTGTCGAGCTCGGTGAATGCCGACCAGGCCACGAAGAGCACCAAGCTTGCCGCAGAGAGTTTGACGAAGAGCGCCTGCGCTTTGCGGGGAATGGTGTCGACCCGGCGCGCGAAGTGGCGAGGAGTATCCTGATTTTGATCCGGCCGCAGGCTGAAGGACATCTGACGCATACTCTTTTTCAACAGAGTGCCAGCCTACACCGGCTCGGTTTACGGCCCGTTAAGCATGCAACGCGCAATTCTAGGCCCCGAGCACGGTGGTACCCTCATGGCTGAGCAACAAAATCCCGTCTCTCGCTTGAGAGCGTTGATCGCTGATCGCGTGTCTACACAAACCGCTGGCTCGGCTGGCCTTGCGATGCCCGGATCGAGCACTGCGGTCCCGTTGACGGGTGGTTTTGTCGGAGCAGCCCAGCCTCTAGCGGATGTGGCACGGCTCTCTGCGCGCTTGCGCGGAGAGGCAATCCCCGCCCATCGCCTTGCCCAACGTCGTGAAGCCGCCAGCCGAGAAGAACTTGTCGCTGCGGCCGAGACATTCGGCGCGCTGCTCTCCGTGATCGAGCGTCGGCTTACCGAAATCAAAGCCGACGACCTGCCGGCCATTCTTGTCCTCGACGATGGCTCCTCCGTGATCGTCGAGCGCTATGTGGACGGGCACGAGGCGGTCATCACCCGTGGTGGATCGCCTACCACGATGAGCCTTGAGGACCTCGGCCAGCGCTATACCGGTACGGCTTTGTTCGTGCATGCCGGCGAGACCAGCACAGGCGCGACAATCGATGCGACTTTTGGCGACGAGGGCGCACGCGACGCCAAGCCGCAAAAGAAAAGCCTTATGGAAAAAGTGGCCCGACTGACGCTCAGCGAGAGCCGGCCACTTCTCACGCAGCTGATTATTGCCGGCATCGTCTCCAATCTTCTTACCATCGCGCTGCCTTTGTTCAGCATGACGGTCTATGATCGTGTCGTCCCCCATCAGGCGATGGAAACGCTATGGGCCCTGGTCATCGGCGTGATGATTGCGCTGATCATTGATCTGGGGCTGCGTTGGGTGAAGCTGAACCTTCAGGACGCAGTCGCGGTCTCAGCCAGCGTGACGCTGCAATCGCGCCTCTATCGCCGGATCATTGAGGCGCGCATGGTCGAAATGCCACGCACCGCTGGCGGGCTGACCGGTGCGCTTCGTGAAATCGATCAGCTTTGCCAATCGGTTCCAGCCGTTGCGGTCTCTCTCATCGTCGACGTCCCGTTCTTCGTCGTGGTGCTGATCTTGATGGGCGTTCTCGGGGGCCCCTTGGTGATTGCGCCCATTGTCGGTGTGATCCTTCTGATCGGCGTTCACTGGGTCGCTCATGTCCGCGCCCACAAAGCCAATATCGAATCGAGCCGGTTGAGCGGCTATCAGTCCAACGTCCTCACTGAAACGGTGGAGACCATCGAAGGGATAAAGGCGACTGGCGCCGAAGGCCGCCAAATGCGACGCTGGGAGGATGTTTCCGATGTCACTGCCCACACGGCGCATCGGCTGCGTTTGTGGCAAGGCTTTGCCAATCAAGCGACGCTGATCATCACCCAAGCGGTGATCGTGGCAGTTGTTGTTAGTGGCGTCTATTCAATCGGCGCTGGTCTGATGACGATCGGCGCATTGACCGCCTGTACCATGCTGGTTGGGCGAGCCATGTCGCCCATCGGCACACTGGTTGGCCAAATCTTCAAACTCATGCATCTGCGTGACTCGGCAGCCCCCGTCGATAAGCTCCTGGGCTTGCAAGCGGAACGGGTTGGCGACACCGGTCGCTCGCCTGATGGCAAACTCAATCTCGCCATTGATTTCAAAGGCGCGGGCTTTACTTTCCCGGCGGAGACCCTGCCTGCGCTCACCGGCGTCACCTTGTCGATCAAGCCCGGCGAGCGGGTCGCCATTATCGGCCGGACGGGCTCGGGCAAGAGCACCATGCTGAAGCTCCTACCGCGCTTTTACGAGCCGACCGAAGGGCGCATGCTCATCGACGGCCACGACGCCCTCCAATATGATCCAGCCGCTCTGCGCCGCTCCATCGCATTCATGCGCCAAGATCCGCTGCTTTTCGACGACACGCTGCGCGCCAATATTGTCTTTGGCTTGGACGTGGTGGATGAGGAATCCTTCGAGCGCGCAGTCGTCTTGTCCGGTGTGAAGGAGTTCGCAGCGCGTCACCCGCAAGGCTATGGCCTGCGTGTGGGCCCGCGCGGCGAACGCCTCTCTGGTGGTGAAAGGCAGGCTGTCTGGCTTGCCCGCACGCTGCTCGCCGATGCGCGCATGATCCTGTTGGACGAGCCGACAGCCGCCATGGACTCAACCCTTGAGCAGCAGGTCATTCGTGATCTAAAGCGCGCGCTGGGTGACCGAACGCTGGTGGTCGCAACGCACCGCGCGGCTGTGCTTGAACTCGTCGACCGGGTGATCTGGCTCGAGAACGGACGCGTGGTCGCCGATGGCCCCAAGGCGGAAGTCATGAAATCACTGTCCGGCAAAGCGGC
>JBAWYY010000229.1:0-5011 GCA_037143285.1 Alphaproteobacteria bacterium
TAAGGGGTGCCATCGCGGCCATGGTGGAGATAGTGGAACTCGCCCACATGGGTGAAGCCAGCTTCCAGCATCTCCACATAGGCGAGAGAGGCGATCGCTTCGACATCATCGGGATCGA
Organism: Alphaproteobacteria bacterium; assembly: GCA_037143285.1. Classification (GTDB taxonomy): domain Bacteria; phylum Pseudomonadota; class Alphaproteobacteria; order Rhizobiales; family Phreatobacteraceae; genus Phreatobacter. The sequence goes on from JBAWYY010000229.1 coordinate 119, forward strand.
GCGCGCCGACAAAGCGGTACATGGCTTCGCGCCAAGTCCAGAAACTATCATCCGTCGTGCCGGCCCGTTCCGCGAGCCCCGCAAAGCCCCGCTGAAAGGCGTGGGAATGAACATTGGGCAGACCCGGAATGACCGCGCCCGAAATGTGAATTGCTTCGGATTGGCGATCATCACAATCAATTTCTGTGATCTCACCGAAAGCATTCACCAGAACAGACAAATTTTTTCGCCAGCCATGGGGTGTCAGCGCATTTTGCAGCAGGAAAGCCGTGCTTGCGCGCTTGTCCATCTGGGGCTCCATGGTTAGCGTTGGGTCTCAAGCAGGAAATGCATCATTGATCGACCGATTCCGGAGCCCCCATGCGCGTCGATAGACTGTTTCGCGACGCGAACCTTGTCACACTAACCCAAGATCGGCCGGGATTGGGCGTGATCGAGGACGGTGTGTTGGCGACCCACCACGGTCGAATCGTTTACTGCGGCTCGCGCTACGATGCCCCGCGTTTCGATGCGGTGGAATTGTGGAAATGCGAAGGGCGCTGGATCACCCCAGGTCTGATCGATTGCCATACCCATCTTGTCTATGCAGGTGATCGCGCCGGCGAGTTCGCCATGCGGGCGGCGGGCAAGAGCTACGAGCAAATCGCCAAGGCAGGCGGTGGCATCGTCTCGACGGTTAAAGCAACGCGGCTTGCCTCCAAATCCGACCTTGTCGAAGAGAGCCTGCCGCGCCTCGACGCCTTGATCGCGGAAGGGGTCACCACGGTCGAAATCAAGTCGGGATACGGGCTCGATCACGAGCATGAGTCGCGCCAGTTGCGAGCGGCCGCCATGCTCGGCCAACACCGCAAGGTGACGGTGGTCCCGACCTATCTCGGCGCCCATGCGGTGCCGCCCGAGGCGAAGGGCGCCAAGGGTCGCGAGCGTTATTTGTCGCTGGTCATCGACGAAATGATCCCCTTCGTCGCAAAAGAGCGGCTCGCAACGGCGGTTGACGCCTTCTGCGAGGGCATTGCTTTCACGCCGGAGGAAACCGAGCGCGTATTCAAGGCGGCGAAGGCGGCAGGCTTGGCGGTGAAGCTTCACGCCGACCAATTGTCGGATACCGGCGGGGCGAAACTTGCCGCCCGCTATGCCGCGCTCTCTGCCGATCATCTCGAATATGCCAATGACGAGGGCATTGCGGCCATGGCCCAGGTCGGCACGGTGGCTGTGCTGCTGCCGGGCGCTTTCTACACCCTGCGCGAGACCAAGGTGCCGCCGATCGCCGCCTTCCGCAAAGCGGGGCTTAAGATGGCGGTTGCGACCGATTGCAACCCCGGCTCCTCGCCTTTAACTTCGCCCTTGCTTGCCATGAACATGGCGGCGACCCTGTTCAAGATGACGGTTGAAGAGTGCATCGCGGGCTTCACGCGCGAGGCAGCGCACGCGCTTGGGCGTTCGGACATCGGCACGCTAGAGGTTGGCAAGCGCTCGGATCTCGCGATCTGGTCCATCACCAATCCCGCCGAACTGGTTTACCGCATGGGCTATAACCCGCTCCACGCCCGCTATTGGAGGGGGTGATGGTCGCGGTCATCCGCGCGGGAGGCAATGGGCTCCAGCTGTGGCGGACGATTGCGGCGGGAGCGCCCGCGCGGCTTGATCCGGCATCGGCGCCAGCGATCGCCGAGGGCCATGGGATGCTGCTTGCCAAAGCGCGTGGCAATGACGCGGTTTATGGCGTCAATACCGGCTTCGGCAAATTAGCGAGCGTGCGGATTGCGGCTGAGAAGCTCGCGGCTCTTCAGGTCAATATTGTGCGGTCCCATCAGGCGGGCGTTGGCGCGCCGCTTTCGCCCGATGTGACGCGTCTCGCAGTGGCCTTGAAGCTTGCGAGCCTCGCCCACGGCGCCTCGGGCGTTCACCCGCAGACTGTCGCGCTCTTGGAAGCGCTCCTTGTCCACGACGTTATGCCGGTCATTCCCGCTCAGGGTTCGGTCGGCGCCTCGGGCGATCTTGCGCCGCTTGCCCATCTCGCAGCCGTTCTCATCGGCGAAGGAGAGGCGGTCTATCGGGGTGAACTGCTGAGCGGTGCCGAGGCTTTGCGGCGCGCCGGTCTTCAGCCCATTGTCCTTGGGCCGAAGGAAGGGCTCGCGCTTCTCAATGGCACGCAGGTCTCGACCGCCCTCGGCCTTGCCGGCCTCTTCGCGTTGGAGCGCTGTTTCAGTGCGGCACTGGTGACCGGTGCCCTCTCAACGGATGCCATCGCGGGGTCAGACACGCCCTTTGACGCGCGTATCCATGCGTTGCGAGGCCAACCCGGCCAGATCGAGGTGGCAAGCCGTTTGCGGCATCTTATGGAGGGCAGCGAGATCCGCCGCTCCCATGTGGTCGATGATGTGAGGGTGCAAGACCCCTATTCGATCCGCTGCCAGCCCCAGGTGATGGGGGCAGCGCTTGATGTGATGCGGGCGGCAAGCGCGATGCTGGAGCGCGAGGCGAGCGGCGTCACCGACAATCCCCTCGTGATGCTCGATACGGGCGAGGTCATCTCAGGCGGCAATTTCCATGCGGAACCCGTGGCCTTTGCCGCGGATATGTTGGCGCTGGCTGCAGCCGAGATAGGCAATATCGCTCAGCGCCGTTGTGCGATGCTGGTCGATCCCTCGCTCTCGGGGCTTCCCGCCTTTCTGGTGGCCGAGCCAGGGCTCAATTCCGGTTTCATGATCGCGGAGGTCGCAAGTGCGGCGCTTGCGTCCGAGAACCGCCAGCGCGCGGCGCCCGCCGTTATCGACACGATCCCGACCTCCGCCAACCAAGAAGACCATGTCTCCATGGCGACCCATGGCGCGCGGCGGCTTGGCGCCATGGCGGAGAATCTTGCCGCCATTCTCGGGATTGAGGCCCTGATGGCTGCCCAAGGCGTCGACATGCGGGCGCCCTTGCAGACGAGCCCGGCCTTGGTGACGGTGCTCAGGCTCATCCGTGGCGTTGCCGGTTTTCTCGATCAGGATCGCGCTTTGTCCAGCGATATGGCGGCTGCGAGCGCGCTCGTGCGCGATGGTGGCCTCGGTTCGCTGGCAGGCGATCTTTGGCATCCTATCCCAGCAGATGAGGCCCCATGACCGTCACAGTGATCCCCGGCCCATCAGCCCTTGTTCTCGGCCAGCCCCATGTCGGCACTCATATCCCGCCTGAGTGCTCAGTGCGGTTCAATGATCGTGGGCGAGCGGTGGGCGACACCGATTGGTGGCTTGACCGGCTCTATGGCCGCATTGCCCAGCGCTTTGGTGCGACCGTCGTGCGCCAGGACATCTCGCGCTATGTGATCGATGTGAACCGCGACCCCTCCGGGCGGAGCCTCTATCCCGGCCAAGCAACGACCGAGCTTTGCCCGACCACGACCTTTGACGGCGACCCGCTCTATCGGCGCGGACAAGCGCCCGATCAGGCGGAGGTTAGCCGCCGTCGCGCGCTCTATTTCGAGCCGTTCCATCGGGCGATGGCAGGGGCCATCGAAGCGAGCCGTATCCGCCATGGCTATTGCGTCGTCTATGACTGCCACTCGATCCGCTCGGTGGTGCCGCGCCTGTTCGAGGGCGTCTTGCCGACCTTCAATATCGGCACCAATGATGGCGCCTCCTGCGCGCCGGCCATCAAGGCGGCGGCGGTTGCGGCGGCACAGGCGACCGGTGAGAGCTACGTGGCCGATGGGCGCTTCAAGGGCGGTTGGATTACCCGTCACTACGGGGCACCACAGGCGAACGTGCATGCGATTCAAATGGAGCTGGTGCAGGCCGCCTATATGCTGGAGCGTTCGCCTTGGCGCTATCGCCCTCAAGTCGCGCGACGCACGGAAGCGCAGCTGATGGCCATCGTTGGTGCTGTGGTCTCGGCGGCCGCAACGCTCTAGAGATTGATCGATAAGGCCAAGGCGTCTTCTTCTGCTGCAACGACGCCGGCCTGCCTCATTGTGGAGACTGTCCATGGCGACCCGCATCGACAATGCCCGTGTGATCCGGAGCCCTCGTGGCCTTGAACGGAGCGCGAAGAGCTGGAGCACGGAAGCGGCCCTTCGCATGCTCATGAACAATCTCGATCCAGAGGTGGCCGAGCGGCCCCATGAGCTCGTCGTGTATGGCGGCATCGGGCGAGCGGCACGCGATTGGGAAAGCTTTGACCGGATCGTCGCGTCGTTGCGCTCCCTCAACGATGACGAGACGCTGCTTGTCCAATCGGGCAAGCCAGCCGGTATTTTCCGCACCCATCCCGATGCGCCGCGCGTCCTGATCGCAAACTCCAATCTCGTGCCGGGCTGGGCGACCTGGGACCATTTCAATCATTTGGATAAGCTCGGGTTGATGATGTACGGCCAGATGACCGCGGGGTCCTGGATCTATATCGGCACCCAAGGCATCGTTCAGGGCACCTATGAGACCTTTGCCGAGGTTGGGCGCCAGCATTTCGGTGGCAGCCTCAAGGGCAAGTGGATATTGACCGGCGGTCTTGGCGGCATGGGTGGCGCGCAGCCGCTCGCCGCCACCATGGCCGGCGCCTCGATGATCGCGGTCGAGTGCCAGCCGAGCCGCATCGAGATGCGCCTGCGCACGCGTTACCTCGACCAGCAGGCGGCCTCCGTCGATGAGGCCTTGGAAATCATCGCGCGTCACCATGCCATGGGTAAGCCCGTCTCGGTCGGAGTCCTCGGCAATGCTGCTGAGGTGTTCCCGAGCCTTGTGGCGCGCGGCATCCGCCCGGATGTCGTGACCGATCAGACTTCGGCGCATGATCCGCTGAACGGCTATTTGCCGGCGGGCTGGAGCTTGAGCGAGTGGGAAGATCGGCGCGTGCGCGACCCCAAGGGCGTCGAGCGGGCCGCGAAAGAGAGCATGGCGGCGCATGTGCGGGCGA
>JBAWYY010000230.1:0-5006 GCA_037143285.1 Alphaproteobacteria bacterium
ACGCTGACTATGTGAAGAACATGATCACGGGTGCGGCGCAGATGGACGGCGCGATCCTGGTTGTGTCGGCAGCCGACGGCCCGATGCCGCAGACCCGCGAGCATATCCTGCTCGCCCGTCAGGTCGGCGTTCCCGCGCTGGTCGTGTTCATGAACAAGGTCGACATGGTCGACGACGCCGAGCTTCTCGAGCTCGTTGAGCTTGAAGTTCGCGAGCTCCTGTCGAAGTACGATTTCCCTGGCGACGACATTCCGATCACCAAGGGTTCGGCGCTCTGCGCTTTGGAAGACAAGCAGCCTGAGATCGGCAAGAACGCCATTCTCGCGCTGATGAAGACGGTTGATGAGTATATCCCGCAGCCGGAGCGTCCGGTTGACCAGCCCTTCCTGATGCCGATCGAAGACGTGTTCTCGATCTCGGGCCGCGGCACGGTTGTCACGGGTCGCGTTGAGCGCGGCATCGTGAAGGTCGGCGAGGAAGTCGAGATTGTCGGCATTCGCGACACGACCAAGACGATCGTCACGGGCGTTGAGATGTTCCGCAAGCTGCTCGACTCCGGTCAGGCCGGCGACAATATCGGCGCGCTGCTTCGTGGTACGAAGCGTGAGGACGTTGAGCGCGGTCAGATCCTGTGCAAGCCGGGTTCGGTGAAGCCGCACACGAAGTTCAAGGCTGAGGCCTATATCCTCACCAAGGAAGAGGGTGGCCGTCACACGCCGTTCTTCACGAACTATCGTCCGCAGTTCTACTTCCGGACCACCGACGTGACCGGCATCGTGCACCTGCCCGAAGGCACCGAGATGGTCATGCCTGGCGACAACATCGCCATGACCGTGAACCTGATCGTGCCGATCGCCATGGAAGAGAAGCTCCGCTTCGCTATCCGTGAAGGCGGCCGCACCGTCGGCGCCGGCGTGGTTGCCACTATCATCGAGTGATTTGTTTTTCCCGGCGCGCGGGACTTGTCTTGCGCGCCTTTTCGTTTCCCTGAAGGGGCGAAGTCATGAATGGTCAGAACATCCGGATCCGCCTGAAGGCGTTCGATCACCGGGTCCTGGACAGCTCGACGCGCGAGATCGTCAATACGGCGAAGCGCACGGGTGCCCAGGTCCGTGGGCCGATTCCGCTGCCGACGCGGATCGAGAAGTTCACTGTCAACCGCTCGCCGCACATCGACAAGAAGTCGCGCGAGCAGTTCGAAATCCGCACCCACAAGCGGCTTCTCGACATCGTCGACCCCACACCGCAGACCGTGGACGCGCTGATGAAGCTCGACCTCGCTGCCGGCGTGGACGTTGAGATCAAGTTGTAATCCGGCTCGCGGGTTTCCGCGGCCACGTTTGAAACCGGGTCCTCTCCAGTCCCATCCGGGATGTTCGGATGACCCCAAGACAAGGAATGCGCGTCATGCGTTCCGGTGTAATCGCCAAGAAGATGGGGATGACCCGCATCTTCACGGAGGCCGGTGAGCACGTGCCCGTCACGGTGCTGCTGCTCGACGACTGTCAGGTCGTCGCTCAGCGGACTGAGGACAAGGACGGCTATACGGCCCTGCAGCTCGGCGTCGGCCTTGCGAAGGTGAAGAATACGTCCAAGGCACAGCGCGGCCATTTCGCGGTGGCCAAGGTTGAGCCCAAGCGGAAGATCGCTGAGTTCCGTGTTGAGGCCGATGGCCTCATCCCCGTTGGCGCTCGGATCTCTGCCGACCATTATGTCGCCGGCCAGTTCGTCGATGTGACCGGTACGACGATTGGTAAGGGCTTCGCTGGTGCCATGAAGCGGCACAACTTCGGTGGTCTTCGCGCCACCCACGGTGTGTCGGTCTCTCACCGCTCCCACGGTTCGACCGGTATGCGTCAGGACCCGGGTAAGGTGTTCAAGAACAAGCGCATGGCCGGCCATATGGGCGATGTGCGTGTCACCACGCAGAATTTGAAGGTCGTGCGCACCGATGTGGCGCGCGGTCTCATCATGGTCGAGGGCGCGGTCCCCGGCTCCAAGGGCGGGTGGATCCTCGTCCGTGACGCGGTCAAGAAGCCGCTGCCGAAGGATGCTCCGGTTCCCGGCGCTTTCTCGGTCGGCGAAACCGCCACCGCGGCGACGGAGGCCTGAGATCATGGAACTCAAAGTTACCACTCTTGACGGCGAAGCCGCCGGCTCGGTGACCGTCTCCGATGAGATCTTCGGTCTCGATCCGCGTGCGGACATCCTGCACCGCGTGGTGCGTTGGCAGCTCGCCAAGCGCCGCGCCGGTACGCACGATGTAAAAAACCGCGGCGAGATCGCTCGCACGGGTAAGAAGATGTACAAGCAGAAGGGCACGGGTTCCGCTCGTCACTCCTCTGCGCGTGCCAACTTGTTCCGCGGCGGTGGCCGGTCGTTTGGTCCGACCCCGCGCTCCCACGAGCATGATCTGCCAAAGAAGGTTCGCGCTCTCGGTCTGAAGCATGCGCTCTCCACCAAGGCCAAGGCCGGCACCTTGCTGATCTGGGACAAGGCTGCGAGCGAAGCGAAGACCAAGGCCCTCAAGGAACGGTTCGGCAAGCTCGGGTTGACCAATGTGCTCGTCATCGACGGCGCTGAGGTCGATCACGCCTTCTCGCTGGCCGCGCGCAACATTCCCCACGTTGACGTGCTGCCGATCCAGGGCATCAACGTCTACGACATCCTGCGCCGCAACACGCTCGTGTTGACGAAGGCCGCCGTGGACGCGCTGGAGGCGCGCTTCAAATGAGCACCGTGGATCCGCGTCACTACGACGTCATCATTTCACCCGTGATCACCGAGAAGGGTTCGGTGGTCGCAGAGAACAATCAGGTCGTCTTCAAGGTCGCCATGAGCGCCACCAAGCCGCAGATCAAGGCGGCGGTGGAGAAGCTCTTCGACGTGAAGGTCAAGGGCGTCAACACGCTCATCCAGAAGGGCAAGTTCAAGCGCTTCAAGGGTGTTGCGGGCATGCGCTCCGACGTTAAAAAAGCCGTCGTGACTTTGGCCGAAGGCCATTCGATCGACATCACGACCGGTTTGTGAGGGGCAGGGGAGCACCATGGCACTCAAGACCTTCAAACCGATCACGCCGGGCCTTCGCCAGTTGGTCCTCGTTGATCGTTCGGACCTCTACAAGGGCAAGCCGGTCAAGTCTTTGACCGAAGGGCTTTCGAGCTCGGGCGGGCGCAACAATCTCGGCCGCATCACCGTTCGCTTCCGCGGCGGTGGACACAAGCAGACCTATCGCTTGGTGGACTTCAAGCGTCGTACCCTCGACGTTCCGGCCAAGGTGCAGCGGATCGAGTACGATCCCAATCGGTCGGCCTTCATCGCTCTGATCGAGTATGAAGGTGGCGCGTTGTCCTACATCTTGGCGCCGCAGCGCCTGGCTGTCGGCGACACGGTGATCGCCGGCGAACTCGTGGACGTGAAGCCGGGCAATTCCATGCCCATGGCTAACATGCCGGTCGGGACGATCGTCCACAATGTCGAGCTCAAGCTCGGCAAGGGCGGTGCGATTGCTCGCTCTGCTGGGACCTATGCCCAGATCGTTGGTCGCGATGGCGGTAACGTCATCCTTCGCCTTAATTCGGGCGAACAGCGTCTGGCTCTCGGCCGTTGCGTTGCAACGGTAGGTGCCGTTTCCAATCCCGATCACATGAACGTGTCGATCGGCAAGGCTGGTCGTAACCGGTGGCTTGGTTTCCGTCCGCACAATCGCGGCGTGGCCATGAACCCGATCGACCACCCGCACGGTGGCGGCGAAGGCCGTACCTCCGGCGGTCGTCATCCCGTCACGCCCTGGGGTTTCCCGACCAAGGGCAAGAAGACACGTTCGAACAAGCGGACCGACAAGATGATTGTGTCGAGCCGTCACACGAAGAAGAAGTGAGCGAGGGCCGTCATGGCACGTTCCGTCTGGAAAGGTCCGTTTATCGACGGATACCTCCTGAAGAAGGCCGACGCAGTTCGCTCGTCGGGCCGGCATGAAGTGGTGAAGATCTGGAGCCGTCGCTCCACGATCCTTCCTCAGTTCGTGGGGCTGACCTTCGGTGTTTATAATGGGCAGAAGCATGTCCCGGTGATGGTCACCGAGGAGATGGTCGGCCACAAGTTCGGCGAATTCTCGCCGACCCGGACCTTTTACGGCCATGCGGCCGATAAGAAAGCAAAGCGGAAGTGAGGTGACCTATGGGTAAGCCCGCAACGCCGCGCGCCCTCAAGGATAACGAAGCGAAGGCCATATCGCGCAATCTGCGCGTCAGCCCTCGTAAGCTCAACCTGGTTGCCGCGCTCATTCGCGGTAAGCCGGTTGATACGGCTCTGGCCGATCTCGAGTTCTCACGGAAGCGCATCGCCAATGATGTGAAGAAGTGCCTCGAGAGCGCCATCGCCAATGCCGAGAACAACCACGATCTCGACGTGGACGATCTCGTCGTGGCCGAAGCCCATGTGGGCAAGGCCTTCACGTTGAAGCGTTTCCATGCTCGTGCTCGCGGTCGCGGTGCGCGCATCGAGAAGCCTTTCTCGCATCTGACGATCGTCGTGCGTCAGATCGAAGAAGCGAAGGCCTGAGGGGGACATTATGGGTCAGAAGATCAATCCGATCGGGTTCCGCCTCGGCATCAACCGGACCTGGGATTCCCGTTGGTTCGCCAACAAGGGCGAATACGGCAAGCTGCTTCACGAGGACCTCAAGATCCGTCGTGAACTGATGAAGGTTTTGAAGCAGGCGGCGATCTCCAAGATCGTGATCGAGCGCCCGCACAAGAAGTGCCGTGTCACCGTTCATTCCGCCCGTCCGGGCGTCGTGATCGGCAAGAAGGGCGCCGACATCGACAAGCTGAAGAAGTTGGTCGGCAAGCTGACCAATGCGGAAGTGGTGATCAACATCGTTGAGATCCGCAAACCCGAGATCGACGCGACCTTGGTTGCTGAATCGATCGCTCAGCAGCTTGAGCGTCGCGTGGCCTTCCGTCGTGCCATGAAGCGTGCCGTTCAGTCGGCCATGCGTCTTG
>JBAWYY010000231.1:0-4988 GCA_037143285.1 Alphaproteobacteria bacterium
CGTACGCGAGTGCTGAAGAACGACAGATAGACGCTTTCGTCGCCTGCAAAACGCGCCGCATAAAGGGCCTCGAGTGCGCGCTGCGTTGCGTTCCGGTCCGTTGTTCCAAGGCGAAGGGTCGTTGCCACGGTCAAATCCGCCCTGCGAGCAGACCCAGTGATGTTGTATCGATGAACTCGGTCGCGCTTGCGACCAAGCCGTCACGCAGAATGAGGTGATCGGCAACATCAAAATCGGCGATCGAACCTGTGGTCGCGCCCCTCAAAGTCATATGCCAATGGACTACGCCCCGGTCTCCTTCGGCAATGACGTCGACAAGAAATGCGTCGAGACAGTCCAAGTCGCTTGCCATGGCGCTGACGATGTTTCGAATGGCCGCTCGACCCACGTGCCGCCCTGCTTGAGGTAACATGCGACGATCGCCAAGGATCGTCAGCGCACCGTCCGGCGTAAAGCAACGCGAGAAGAGTTCGGCATCCCCATCAACTCGCGCGCCGTAATGAAGCGACACCATCGCTTTTACCGAGGAATTGTCGCTTACGAGCTTAAGGTATGGCCGATAGAGCGGTTCTGAGCGGCGGTGTGTGATCATTCGCCCGTCTCCTCGTTGAGGAGGATGGCAAGCGACGCTGAGTCATAGAAACTTGAGAGCTCGCTGATTAGATCTTCATCGAACCGCAGGTGGTCGAAGCCGGTGAAGTCGCTGATCCGCCCGCCGGCAACAGAGCGAATTTCCGCGTGCCAAAGGACTGCAGCACTATCATTGTCCTGAATAACATCCTCGATCATCAAGTCTGAGAGAACGGTGATCTGAGCAAGACGCTGATAAACTGCGATAATCCCTTCTCGCCCGAGCCACAGTCCGGATGGACGATTTATCATCGCATTGCCAATCAACTGGTACCGACAATCCGGTGTGAAGAACGCGGCATATAGCGCACCGTCGCCGACAATCCGGGCCGCGTAGGCGCGCTTGATGACATCAAGCCGTGATGCGCGTGACGGTACCACACGCAGGCTTTTAAACGAGGTCGACACTATCCCTACTCCCCTAGGTTGAGAGTAGAATAGAACTTTATGAAAATCAGTCTATGTGTGAAATTCAGCTTTCGTTACGTCAATATGGCGGTAATATTAATTCCTAATGCTGAATCAGCGCATTAAAGGCTTAAAAACAAGAAAGAGGGCGGTCAATGCCGCCCTCTTTTTTTGACCAGAGGACTATTTCTGATTGTATGGGATCAGAGCTTAGTTTTTGGACTTGTCGACCAACGCCTTGGCCTTGATCCAGGGCATCATGTCACGGAGTTTCGCGCCGACGTCCTCGATCGGATGAGCGGCCATGCGGGCGCGGGTTGCCTTGAACGAGGTCTGGTTCACCTTGTTCTCGAGCATCCAGTCGCGCGTGAACTTGCCCGACTGAATGTCTGTCAGCACCCGCTTCATCTCAGCCTTCGTCTCGGCATTGATGATGCGCGGTCCGGTAACATATTCGCCGTATTCGGCCGTGTTGGAGATCGAATAGTTCATATTCGCGATGCCGCCCTCATAGATGAGGTCGACGATGAGCTTGGTCTCGTGAAGGCACTCGAAATAGGCCATTTCAGGTGCGTAGCCTGCTTCCACCAGGGTCTCGTAGCCGGCTTTGATCAGCTCGACCATGCCGCCGCACAGGACGACCTGCTCACCGAACAAATCGGTTTCGCATTCTTCCTTGAACGTCGTCTCGATGATGCCGGCGCGACCGCCGCCATTGGCCGATGCATAGGACAGCGCGAGATCATGCGCATTGCCAGAGGCATCCTGGTGAATGGCGATCAGCGTCGGCACGCCGCCGCCACGCTGGTATTCGGAGCGAACCGTATGGCCAGGGCCTTTGGGGGCCACCATGAACACGTCGAGATCCTTGCGCGGCTCGATCAAATTGAAATGGACATTGAGGCCGTGGGCGAAAACGAGTGCCGCACCATTCTTCATATTGGCGGCGAGTTCATCGCGATAAATGTCGCCCTGCAATTCATCAGGCGTCAACATCATCATCACATCGGCCCACTTGGCGGCGTCCGTGGGGGTCATGCAGGTAAAGCCGGCAGCTTCCGCCTTGGCACGGGTCGGCGATCCCGCCTTAAGCGCAATCACGACCTCTTTGACACCGGAATCCCGCAGGTTCAGCGCATGCGCGTGGCCCTGGCTGCCATAGCCGACAATGCAGACCTTCTTGGATTTGATGAGATTGAGATCGGCATCCCGATCATAATAAACACGCATGGGCGTTCTCCTGTGTTCGGTTTCTATTGGGGTGGTGGCGCGTTCTAACGGGGCAAAGCCCCTAAATCGACTGGAATCTTTCGATGGCGGCTCGTCTTCTGCCGCATGAGCGCTTTCGCATCACATCGCATGACCGCAGGCGCGCCGGTAAAGGCGCACGGTTTCCGCCATGCCGTAGATCAAAGCATCGGCAGTGAGCGCATGGCCGATTGAAACCTCCGCAATCGCAGGTGCCCGGCCTAGAAGGGGTGGGAGATTGTCGAGGGTGAGATCATGGCCTGCATTCACGCCCAAACCTGCGGCCGTTGCGGCCTCTGCCGTCTTGGCTAACAGGCCGATCTCTCGCGTGACGGTAACTGCATCCTTGGCGCCACCATAGGGGCCGGTATAGAGCTCAATGCGATCAGTCCCCGTAGCCTTAGCGCCTGCCACCAAAGCGGGGTCTGCATCGAGAAACAGCGATATACGAAACCGGGCCGCCCTTAGCCGAGCGTTCACGCGTGTGAGCAGCGCGCGATCCTTCACGACATCCCAACCGTGGTCTGATGTTGCTTGTGCCGGATCATCGGGCACAAGCGTCACTTGGTCAGGTTTGGCAGCCTCGCAAAGCAGGAGAAAATCCTCGCTGGGGTAGCCTTCGATATTGAACTCGGCCTTAGGGAATTCGGCGCGGATCATGCCAACGAGATCAAAGACATCCGTGCGCCGGATGTGGCGCTGATCGGGCCGGGGATGCACGGTGATACCGGCCGCGCCTTCCTGAAGCGCTATGCGGGCGAGCCCGACGACGGAGGGCCATGGCAAGTCCCGCCGGTTGCGCAACTGCGCAATGGCATTGACGTTCACGGAGAGATGGGTCGCCATAATAAGCCTCGAAGTCGAAAAGTCGCGCAGAGTGGGCCTGCGTGACGCCATGAGCAATGTGCGGATCAGCAGGAGGTGCCTGCGGAGTGCTCGGCAGCCTTAGCGCCCTTGGGCGCCGTCGGCGAGAATCGCGTCCATCATTCCCTCCGGCCCGCGGCTCATGGCGGCGATGCCCGTGCGCGAGACCTCTACGAGGCCAACTCCGCCCATGAGGCGGATGAAGCGCTCGACCTCATCGGTCGATCCCGTCAGTTCGAACACGAAAGACGTCAAGGTGGCGTCCAAGGTGCGAGCGCCAAAGGCGCCTGCGAGACGCAGTGCCTCCACGCGATTGTCGCCCTTGCCACGAACCTTCACGAGGCAGAGTTCGCGCTCAAGCGCATCGCCTCGGACGGTGAGATCGACGACGCGATGCACGGGCACAAGCCGGTCGAGCTGGGTCTTAATCTGCTCGATCACCTTTTCGGTGCCGGTCGTAACGATGGTGATCCGCGAGACATGAGCCTCGTGCTCCGTCTCTGAGACGGTCAAGCTCTCGATATTGTAGCCGCGTCCGGAAAACATACCGGCGATGCGGGCGAGGACGCCGGGTTCGTTGTCGACGATCACGGCAATCGTGTGTCGGCGCGTGGTGTCGACGGCGTCCGACATGAAGTAGGCGGAATTCGGCATGGAGGGTCTCAAAAGCGGGAGGGGGTAGGACGGGATGGCGCGCTTTCACGCCACCCCGCAGCGTGCGTCAGACCAATTGCTTGCCCTTGGCATCGATGATCTCGCCGGTGTCCCCTTCGAAATCGTTCAGGATCATCTCGTTATGCGCCTTGCCCGAGGGGATCATCGGGAAGCAGTTCTCTTCCTTCGCCACCAAGCAATCGAAGATCACCGGGCCCGGATGGTCGATCATCTCGATGATCGCGGCATCGAGCTTGTCGGGATCGTCGCAGCGAATGCCCTTGGCGTGATAGGCCTCGGCGAGCTTGACGAAATCCGGCAGCGCCTGGGAATAGCTCTCCGAATAGCGCCCGCCATGCAGCAATTCCTGCCACTGGCGCACCATGCCCATATATTCGTTGTTCAGGATGAAGATCTTGACCGGCAGGCGATATTGAACGGCCGTCGACATCTCCTGCATGTTCATCAGGATCGACGCTTCCCCCGCAATATCGATCACCAGCGCTTTCGGATGCGCCATTTGCACGCCGATCGCCGCCGGCAAGCCATAGCCCATGGTCCCCAACCCGCCCGACGTCATCCAGCGATTGGGCTCATCGAAGTGGAAATATTGCGCCGCCCACATCTGATGCTGGCCCACTTCCGTGGTGATATAGGGGTCGCGCCCGCGCGTCAGCGCGAAGAGCCGCTCAATCGCCCGCTGCGGCTTGATCACGCTCTTTGAGTCCTTATACGCAAGCGACTTCTTGGCGCGCCAGCCATTGATCTCGCCCCACCAGGCCTTGTGCGCGGCCTTGTCGGTCTTGGCCGAGACCTCGCTCCACAGCCGCACCATGTCTTCGAGCACATGGCCGCAATCCCCGACAATGCCGATATCGACCTTGACGTTCTTGTTGATGGAGGAGGGGTCGATGTCGACGTGGATGCGGCCGGCCTCGGGCGAGGCGCCGCGCGCGGAATTCGGCGCGAAGGCATCGAGCCGCCCGGTGATACGGCCGTCAAACCGCGCGCCGATATTGATCACCACGTCCGCGCCATGCATGGCGAGGTTTGCCTCATAGGTCCCGTGCATGCCGAGCATCCCGATTCTCGTTCGCCCTCACACACACTCACACCTGTTGCAGAGCACTTCCCGCTTGGCCCCTAAAGGGTACCACCGCCAAGCTCTAATTTCGTACTCTCTG
>JBAWYY010000232.1:0-4981 GCA_037143285.1 Alphaproteobacteria bacterium
ACGAGCGATGCAGGATCGCATGCACGATGCCGACCATGCGGTCGCCATCGAAGGCACCGAAGGCGGTCATGGGTTCGGCTGGGTCGTGGAACCGCGACCAAGTGACATCAGTCACATCTGCCGGCACGCTCGCCTTGTAGAAGGTGAGATAGCCCTGCCACAGCGGCTCCCAGGCAGTGCGGTCGGCAGGTTTCAGTTCGCGAATGGTCACGGCCATGGTCATGTCTCCTTGAGGCGATCAGGGTGGCACGGACAGGGGCGCGCGGGGAGCAAAAGCTTCTGATGAGTGACCGCGTTTTCCGTGATCGGTCAGCGGGTAGGGATCACAAAAAAACGCCCGAGCTTTCGGCCCGGGCGTTGATGTCTTTTGTGGTGGCTGAGAGGCTTACTTCCACTCGCCCATGCGCTTCGACATATTCTCGGAGACCTTGTCGAGGAAGCCGGTGGTGGAGAGCCACTTCTGGTCGGCGCCAACCAGCAGCGCCAAGTCCTTGGTCATGTAACCCGCTTCAACCGTGTCGACACAGACCTTTTCCAGCTCATCGGCAAAGCGCTTGAGGGTCGGGTTGTTGTCGAGCTTGGCGCGGTGGGCGAGGCCACGGGTCCAGGCGAAGATCGACGCGATGGAGTTCGTCGAGGTTTCCTTGCCCTTCTGGTGCTCGCGATAGTGCCGCGTGACCGTGCCGTGGGCTGCTTCCGATTCGACGATCTTGCCGTCGGGGGTGAGCAGCACCGAGGTCATGAGGCCGAGCGAGCCGAAGCCCTGCGCCACGATGTCCGACTGCACGTCGCCATCATAGTTCTTACAGGCCCAGACATAGCCGCCCGACCACTTCAAGGCGGAGGCCACCATGTCATCGATCAGACGATGCTCGTAGGTGATCTTGGCCTTGTCGAACTCGGCCTTGAATTCCGCATCGAACACCTCTTGGAAGATGTCTTTGAACCGGCCGTCATAGGCCTTCAGGATCGTGTTCTTGGTCGAAAGATAGACCGGGAACTTGCGGCTGAGGCCATAGTTGAACGAGGCGCGGGCGAAATCCTTGATGGAGTCATCGAGGTTATACATCGCCATGGCGACGCCGGCGCCCGGTGACTTGAACACTTCGCGCTCGATCACCTTGCCGTCTTCACCGACGAACTTGATGGTCAAGGTGCCCTTGCCCGGGAACTTGAAATCGGTCGCGCGGTACTGGTCACCGAAGGCATGGCGGCCGACCACGATGGGCTGGGTCCAGCCCGGCACGAGGCGCGGCACGTTTTTGCAGATGATCGGCTCGCGGAAGATCACGCCGCCCAGGATGTTGCGGATCGTGCCGTTCGGCGACTTCCACATTTCCTTGAGCTTGAACTCCTCAACACGCGCCTCGTCGGGCGTGATGGTCGCGCATTTCACGCCGACGCCATGCTTCTTGATCGCGTTCGCCGAGTCGATCGTCACTTGATCGTTGGTCTTGTCGCGATATTCGACACCGAGGTCGTAATATTCGAGCTTAACGTCCAGATAGGGATGGATCAGTTTGGTCTTGATCAAATCCCAGATGATGCGGGTCATTTCGTCACCGTCGAGTTCGACGACGACGCCTTCGACCTTGATCTTCGACATGGGTCGGCCTTGCGAGCGCTGAAACCGGAGAGGACACATCTCGGGAACAGCCTGGACGCGCGCCCGAAGCCCCCAGCGCCCCCGAGCTGGTGCCGCGTCATAGCAGGGAAATGGCCGGGGATTAAGTCCGCACAAAGAGGAATATGCGGTTTCTCAGGGCAAGGTTGTCGATTCATGCCGCAGGTCGCGCTATGGGCTAGCGCCATGAGCATCGATACCCCAGACCTTGAGCCGCCTAAGCGCGATATCACCCGTCTTTATCGCGAAGGCGGCGGGCCCATCATCATCCTGGTCGAACCGCAATTGGCGGAAAATATCGGCACGGTTGCCCGCGCCATGGCGAATTTCGGCCTGGGGGAATTGCGCCTTGTCGCCCCGCGCGATGGTTGGCCCAACGCCAAGGCCTATCCAGCGGCGTCCGGCGCCAATCGCATTCTGGACGAGGCCAAACTCTTTCCCACTTTCGAGGCGGCCATTGCCGATTTGACCTTCGCTTATGCGACGACGGCGCGCATGCATGACCAGATCAAGCCGGTGGTCGGGCCATCCGAAGCGGTGAGCGCGATGGGGCCGCGCGTTGCGCGGGGCGAGAAGGTCGGCGTCGTTTTCGGTCGTGAACGCAATGGCTTGATCAATGAGGAGGTGGCGCTCTGCGACGCGATCCTCACCTATCCCGTCAACCCGGATTTCTCCTCCCTCAATCTCGCTCAGGCCGTTTTGATCCTGGGCTATCAGTGGTTCACGACGCTGCGGGGCGAAGTCTTGCCGCTGGAAGAGCACCGGCCGGCGCAGGCCGCCGACAAGGCGCAGATCGTGGCCTTCAATAACCTGCTTGAGCGGGCGCTCGACAAATCCGAGTTTTTTCGCCCGCCGGAAAAGCGCGCCATCATGGTGGTCCAGCTGCGCAATATCGTGAACCGCATCGCGGTGTCGCGCACCGAGCTTGCGACATTGCACGGTGCTATCCACGCGCTGATCACCGGTGGCAAGGGGCCGGCAACCGGGGGCATCTTGAGCCCGGAGGCGGCCGGCGCGCTGCGGGCCATGATTGCGGAAGTGGGGGAGGGCGGGACCGCGTTTGGCACCGCGCCGCTGCGCGGCATCGCGCGTCTGCTGCGGCGCAATCCAACCCAGGCCGAGAAAATGCTGTGGGCGGCGATCTTAAGCGACAGCCGATTCGCCGGGCGTGGCTTCAAGCGCGCGGTGCCGGTCGGGCCGCATGTCGCTGACATCGTCTCCTTCGATCTGCGGGTCGTCATCGACATCGCGTCAGCGCAGGAATCGGAGGAGGCAGCGGCCGCACGCCGCGAAACGCGGCGTTGGCTTGGGGAGCGCGGCTATCGCGTGGTCTGTTTCGATGCGGAGGCGATTACGTCCGACCTTGCGACCGCTCTGGAGCATCTCCAGGAAGCGATGAGCGCGCCGCGTCAGGACTGAGCCGCGTCGGCGCAACGGCTGAAACTATTCCGGCGCGAAGCCGATCGAGATCGCCTTCACGCCGGGCCTGTGGGTGTGCGCCGAAGTCTGACGCAGGCTTGGTCGCCTCGTCGGCGAACCGCCTTACTGGGTCTTGATCTGCTCGATCGCCTTGGCCATCAGCGTGTTCATGGCTTCGCGAATATGCGTGTCGGATTCGGCAATGCCTGCCTTGTCCAAGTCGCTCTTGATCTTGCGGAACACATCGTCGTCGCCGGCTTCTTCGAAGTCCGACATCACCACTTCCTTCGCATAGGCCTCGGCATCCGTGCCGGTCTTGCCGAGCTTTTCTGCGGCCCAAAGACCGAGCAGCTTGTTGCGCCGTGCTGTCGCTTTGAAAGTCAGCTCTTCATCGAGGGCAAATTTCCGCTCGAAGCCTTCCTCACGCTTGTCGAAAGTCGTCATCGTTGGGTCCCTATGTTTGGGGTGCAAACGGGCAGGCGCTTGCCCCCCGACGCCTTGCATATATGGCTTTTACCCCCATCTTTGCGAGGCCTATCAGAGCGAACTTTGTGCTGTTCGTTGTGCTGGCGCATTGGATCAGATAGACTCGCGGCGCGAGTATCGGAGTGTGCTGGACGATTCCCATCGTCAGACCCTGCGGTTCATCGCCTGCCGCAGGAGACCGGTTGCGACAGCCCGACGACGGGCCTGGCACCCTGGACGCCCAAGGTCGAGATAATGGATTTCCTCAAGCCACGGTATATCCCTATGAGTCGCCGCCGCCGCATCTACGAGGGCAAGGCCAAGGTTCTCTATGAAGGCCCCGAGCCTGGCACGCTGATCCAGCATTTCAAGGATGACGCGACCGCCTTCAATGCCAAGAAACACGAGATCATCGACGGCAAAGGTGTGCTCAACAACCGCATCTCCGAATATATCTTCACGAAATTGAACGATATCGGCGTGCCCACCCATTTCATCCGCCGGCTCAATATGCGCGAGCAATTGATCCGCGAGGTGGAGATCATTCCGCTCGAGATCGTCATTCGCAATGTGGCGGCGGGGTCGCTGTCCCAGCGTCTGGGGATCGAAGAGGGCACGCAGCTGCCCCGTTCGATCATCGAGTTCTATTATAAGAACGACGCGCTGGGCGATCCGCTCGTCTCGGAAGAGCACATCACGGCCTTTGGCTGGGCAACGCCCCAAGAGATCGACGACATCATCGCGCTCGCCATTCGCGTCAATGACTTCCTCTCCGGCCTGTTTCTGGGCTCCGGCATCCGCCTTGTCGATTTCAAGATGGAATGCGGTCGCCTGTGGGAAAACGACCTGATGCGGATCGTGGTGGCCGATGAGATCTCGCCCGATTCGTGCCGGCTCTGGGACATCAAGTCCAACGACAAGATGGACAAGGACCGGTTCCGCAAGGACATGGGCGGGCTCATCGAGGCCTATACCGAGGTTGCCCGCCGCTTGGGTGTGATGAGCGAGAACGAGCGGCCGGTTGGCCCCGTCCTCGTGCAGTAATTGGCCGTGACGGCTGGGATCGACTTTGAAACGGGGGCCGCGCGCCCCCGTTTTTTTGGCCGATGCCCGTGATGCCCAAGGGTCTCTCGCCGTTTCGAATGGGATTCCTCGCGAGCCTCGTGCTGATGGGGCTCACATCCTGTGCCTATGTGCCGGAGCGGGTGGCCGGTGTCGGCGAGGCTATCGAGACGCGCGAGGCCGGCGGCAATCCTTGGCTCTTCGTGCCAGTGGGCGCTTGGATCACGCGGGAGACGGTGGAGGCGCGCGCGCTTGGTATTTGCGAGCGCGATCCATGCCCCGAGCGGCTGGCCGTTGGCGTGTTTGAGGCCCGAGGCGCGGAAGCCCGCGCGTTGTCGGTCGTGTTGCGCGATCCCTCGACCCTGACCCGCCAGATTGAAGCGGGCAATGCGGAGCGCCGGCGGCGCGTGG
>JBAWYY010000233.1:0-4961 GCA_037143285.1 Alphaproteobacteria bacterium
ACGCACCCACACCAGCTGCCAGAAACTGGCGACGATCCATGGCAATTTCCTACAAAAATCTGTGGGTTCTTGTGCCCACAATGACTTAAGCGAAAGGTTGCATGGGATCGGGAGATTGGGAAGGGGCAGCAGGACCGCCCGCCCCCATCTCGCCTTACAGAATGAAGCGGCTGAGATCCGCGTTCTTCGCGAGATCGCCTACTGTCTTCTTGACCAGCGCCGCATCAATGGACACCGCCTCGCCGGCGCGGTCAGGGGCCGTGAACGAGATATCGTCCAAGACTCGCTCGATTATGGTCTGCAGCCGTCGAGCACCGATATTCTCGACCGAGGAATTCACCTCCACAGCGAGATCCGCAATCGCATCAATGGCGTCCGGCATGAAGGACAGGTCGACCTGTTCGGTTGCGAGCATCGCGATGGACTGTTTGATCAAGCTCGCCTCGGTTTCGGTGAGGATGCGTTTGAAGTCCTCGCGGCTTAGCGGCTTGAGTTCAACACGGATCGGTAGGCGGCCCTGCAGTTCGGGCAGGAGATCCGAGGGCTTTGCCACGTGAAACGCGCCGGACGCGATGAACAGAATATGGTCCGATTTCACCGGGCCATATTTCGTTGACACCGTCGTCCCTTCGATCAACGGCAGGAGATCGCGTTGCACGCCTTCGCGTGACACGTCGCCACCGACGCGACCATCCCTGGCGCAAATCTTGTCGATCTCGTCGAGGAACACGATGCCATTGTTCTCGACCGCACGGATCGCTTCTTGCACCACCTGATCCTGGTCGACGAGCTTATCGGCCTCCTCCTGGATCAGCGGTTCATAGGCCTCTTTCACTGTGGTGCGACGGGTCTTAGTCTTGCCGCCAGTGAGCTTCGAGAGCATGTCGCCGAGATTGGCGATGCCGATCTGGCCGCCGGGCATGCCAGGAATATCCATCATCGGCATGCCGGAATTGGCCGGGGCTGCCACCTCGACCTCGATTTCCTTCTCATCCATTTCACCGGCGCGCAGCTTCTTGCGGAAGCTCTCGCGGGTCGCCGGCGATGCCGTTGCACCCACAAGCGCATCAAGGACGCGCTCTTCCGCCGCCACGTGGGCTTTGGCCTGGACGTCTTTACGTTTGACATCGCGCACAAGGCCGATCCCGACCTCAACGAGATCACGCACGATCTGTTCCACGTCGCGGCCGACATAGCCGACTTCTGTAAACTTGGTCGCTTCCACCTTGATGAAGGGCGCGCCGGCTAGTTTGGCAAGGCGACGCGAGATCTCCGTTTTGCCGACTCCAGTTGGGCCGATCATCAAAATATTCTTCGGCATGACCTCGTCACGAAGGCTCTCGTCGAGTTGCAAACGCCGCCATCGGTTTCGCAGCGCAATGGCCACTGCGCGTTTGGCATCGTGTTGGCCGATGATATGGCGATCAAGCTCGGAAACGATCTCGCGGGGCGAAAAGCTGGTCATCAAATGCTCTCAATCACCACGTTGTCATTGGTGTAGACGCAGATTTCGGCGGCGACCTTCATCGCTTTGCGCACGATGGTTTCCGCATCCATATCGGTATCGATCAGGGCCCGTGCTGCCGCGAGCGCATAATTGCCGCCGGAACCAATGGCCATCACGCCACCCTCGGGCTCGAGAACATCGCCGGTACCGGTGAGCACGAGAGAGACCTCCTTATCGGCAACGATCATCATGGCCTCGAGCCGCCGCAAGTAGCGATCCGTGCGCCAATCTTTGGCTAATTCCACAGCAGCGCGGGTCAATTGTCCGGGATATTGCTCAAGCTTCGCTTCAAGCCGCTCAAACAGCGTGAAGGCGTCGGCGGTTGCGCCGGCAAAACCGCCGATGACATCGCCCTTTGCAAGGCGGCGCACTTTGCGAGCGTTGGATTTGATCACGGTCTGGCCAAGGCTGACCTGACCGTCGCCGCCAATCACGACCCGCCCGCCCTTTCGGACCGAACAAATCGTCGTCGCGTGCCAACCGGGAAATGATGAGTCAGGGGCTTGGGCCATGGAACCTCCGTGCGGAGGTCAGGATGTAAGCCTAAAGTTCTGCCATGCAAGCGCCCGAGGCAACCATCTCTGTGTCTTCGGGTTTCCAATGCTGCGCGACATTGCTAGAAGTCAGCGCGATCAGGAGCCCGCCCATGCGCAGCGCCACGGTGACCCGCGCCACCAAAGAGACCGAAATCACCGCGACCGTGAACCTTGATGGCTCCGGGACAGCGATCATTTCAACTGGCGTCGGCTTTTTCGACCATATGTTGGATCAGATTGCCCGCCACGGGATGATCGACATCACGGTCTCAGCGAAGGGCGATCTGCATATCGACGACCACCACACGGTGGAGGATGTGGGCATCGTTCTAGGCCAAGCGGTCCGCCGCGCGTTGGGCGATATGAAGGGCATCACGCGTTATGCCGATGTGCACTTGCCCATGGACGAGACGCTGACGCGCGTGGCCATCGACGTCTCCGGCAGGCCCTTCCTCGTGTTTCGGACCACTTTTGCACGGCCGAAGATCGGGACCTTTGATACCGAGCTGGTGCGCGAATTCTTCCAGGCCTTTGCCATGAATGCCGGCCTCACCCTGCATGTGGAAACGCTTTATGGTGAGAACGCTCACCATATCGCGGAGAGCTGCTTTAAAGGGTTGGCGCGGGCGCTGCGCACGGCCTTTGCCGTTGACCCGCGCCGCGCGGCAGAAGTGCCCTCAACCAAAGGCGTTCTCTAATGCCCGCGCAACGCAGCTTCACGATCCACACCGCTCCGCCGGAACAGGCGGGTGTCGATGCTGACGCCAAGGTGCAGGTGGTCCAAGACAGCTTCATGCCCTTGGCATTCGTGGCACCCTGGCTCTATTTCCTGACGCAGCGCATGTGGCTCGAATTCATCGGCTATTGTGCGCTACTGGTAGCGATGGTCGTCACCTTCTGGGCTATTGGCCTACCGGAAACCGCGCGAACCGTGATCCCGATCCTGGTCAGCTTTCTCATCGGGCTCGAGGCATCGAACCTCAAGCGTTGGAACCTCGCGCGACGCGGTTTCGAGGAGGCGGCCGTCATCGTCGCTGGCTCTCGCGATGAAGCCGAGCGCCGCTGGTTCAACGAACGGGCAAGCCGACTTGCGCCAACAGTGCCCAATTATGTGGGCGCACCCATGCCATCACCCTCGGCGCCGATCTTCGGGCTATTCCCGGAGGCTCAGCCGCGGCCGCGGGGCTTTTCGTGACCACCGCTATCGTTGATTATGGGTCCGGCAATCTCCACTCCGCAAAAAAGGCCTTTGAGCGGATGGCCCGCGAGCGTGGGCTGAACAGCGCTGTGAGCGTCACCTCGGACCCCGAAATTGTCCGCCGCGCCGATCATATTGTTTTGCCCGGCGTCGGCGCCTTCGCCGATTGCAAGCGCGGGCTTGCAGCTGTTCCCGGCATGATCGACGCGCTGACGATGGCGGTTCGCGAACGCGGGCAACCGTTTCTGGGCATCTGCGTGGGCATGCAGCTGATGGCGGAGCGCGGCCTCGAATATGAAACCACACCGGGCCTTGGCTGGATCGGCGGCGATGTCACGCTGATCAGGCCGGCTGATCCGACGCTCAAGATTCCGCATATGGGCTGGAACACGCTCTGGGCGCATCAGGACCATGCCCTCCTCGCCGGTATTCCGACCGGCCCCAACGGGCTGCATGCCTATTTCGTGCATTCCTTCCATCTCGTGCCAAGCGACCCGGAGGACGTGATCGCGGAAGCCGATTATGCCGGACCGATCACCGCCATGGTCGGGCGCGACAACATGGTCGGCACCCAGTTCCACCCCGAGAAGAGCCAGCGCCTCGGCCTTGCCCTGATCGCCAATTTCCTGAAGTGGGCGCCGTGATCCTCTATCCCGCGATCGACCTGAAGGAAGGGCGCTGTGTGCGCCTCGTCCAGGGCGACATGGCCCAGGCGACCGTCTTCAACGACGATCCGGCGGCGCAGGCGCGTGCTTTCAAGGCGCAGGGCTTTACCCATCTCCATGTGGTCGATCTCGACGGCGCCTTCGCGGGCAAGCCGATGAACGCTGCGGCCGTGGAGGCCATCCTTGCCAGTGCCGACCTGCCGGTGCAGCTGGGCGGCGGCATCCGCGACATGGCGACCGTCACCGGCTGGCTCGAAAAGGGTGTCGCGCGTGTCATCATCGGCACGGCTGCGGTGCGGGATCCGGCCTTTGTGAAAGCTGCCGCCCGGGCCTGGCCCGGCAAGGTCGCGGTGGGCCTTGATGCGCGCGACGGCCTTGTCGCGGTCGAGGGCTGGGCGGAAGTGTCGACCGTGACCGCGACGGATATTGCACGCCGTTTCGAGGATGCCGGGGTTGCCGCCGTCATCTATACCAACATCGCTCGTGATGGCATGCTGAAGGGCATCGACTGGGAAGGCACGCTGGCGCTGGCACAGGCCATCTCGATTCCGGTGGTCGCTTCGGGTGGCCTCGCCTCGATCGAGGATGTCCGGACACTGGTGTCGGAGCCCTATGCGATTCTCGAAGGGGCAATTGCCGGCCGCGCGCTGTATGATCGGCGGCTCGACCCTGCCGAAGCCATGGCGCTGATCCGCCGCTGAAGGGAGACTGCCATGCTGAAGGCCCGGATCATTCCCTGTCTCGACGTCAAGGACGGCCGTGTCGTCAAGGGCGTCAACTTCGTCGACCTGCGCGATGCCGGCGATCCGGTGGAATCGGCGCTGGCCTATGACAAGGCCGGCGCGGACGAATTGTGCTTTCTCGACATCACCGCCAGTTCGGACAACCGCGGCATCCTGCTCGATGTGGTGCAGCGCACGGCGGAGGCCTGCTTCATGCCGCTCACGGTCGGCGGGGGCGTGCGCACGGTCGATGACATCCGGAACCTCCTGCTGGCGGGTGCCGACAAGGTCTCGATCAACACCGCAGCGGTGACGCGGCGCGCGTTCGTCAAG
>JBAWYY010000234.1:0-4959 GCA_037143285.1 Alphaproteobacteria bacterium
GCCGATTTGACCATGATGATCTTCAAGGCGTTGTCGAGCGTCACCGTCATGCCCGGGCGAAAACCCATTTTGGACGGGCTCGCGCGGGCAGCTCGCGGGCTCACCCGCAATTGCGTATCGAGAGTGAGAGCCCCCGCCCGCACTTCGCGAAGCGCCACATAGGCGGTCATCATCTTGGTGAGCGATGCCGGAAACCAGGGTTGGCCTGCGCGATCAGCCTGAAGAACCTGACCGGAAGATGCGTCCACGACAATCGTCGGGCCGATCTGCTGCGCGCCGGCGGGCGCGCTCGCGATCATCACGGCTGCAATGGCTGCAAAGGAAAGTCGCAAAGCCTAGGGCCCCCGGACGGCGATACGTGATCTCTCTTCTTATCTGCTTCGCTATGGCAAAGCCAAGGCGCTCGTGCGGCCTCCCAGGTTACGTGGGAGAGAAATTTGAACGCACTGTTGGCAATTTCTGCAACGGCATAACCCTTAAAGTGATTTCGAATGAGGTCCCGAGGTTCTCAAGGCATCGCAAAGTCGTCACTGCCTCAAACGCTGATCGCTGAAAAACACTACAAAATTTGAGGACGGACTACGTCTTGGTGAGATTTCCCCGGTCACGGATTAAACATGCTATCGTTTAACTGTGGATCAATCAAACCGGATCGGGTATCGTTATGAAAGACTTACTCAGCGATATTCTTGACACCGTGCGCTTGAGAGCAACTCTATATTTTAGAACAGACTTTTCAGAGCCTTGGGCCGTCACCGTACCAGTGCATCCGCATACTGCTCGCTTTCACTTGGTCATTCAGGGGAACTGTCATATTTCGTTGCCTTCGGGGCAGAGTTTTGATCTCGGTCCGGACGATCTCATCATCATTCCTCATGGGCAGGAGCATAAGCTGGCTGATCGAGCGGATCGCGAACCCGCGCCGCTCGAAAAAGTGATTGCAGATTCCGGCTATACCGGTCGCGGCGCTTTTGTGCTCGGAGAGGGGGACCCCAATGCCCGGACCCAAATGGTCTGCGGCCATTTTGGGTTCAATGCCGGGAGCGACCACCCGTTTTTGCGCGCTCTTCCTGACGCAATCGTCATCAACGCCAGCGATCGAGCCAGCAATCCTTTCCTCAATGACATCTTGCAGCTGGTCGCTCGTCGCGCATTCGGCGATCCTCACGGCGCAGCGGCGACAATCTCTCGGCTGTCGGAAGTGCTTTTCACCGAGACCATTCGTCTCGCCGTTCAACGGCATCCTGAGCTTGCCGTCATCCTAGGCGGGGTCGCTGATGACCATATCATGCAGGCGCTAGAGCTCATGCATGCAAATCCTGGTCGCCCCTGGAGCGTCGACATGTTGGCGGAGGCGGTCGGGATGTCGCGCAGCCGCTTTTCCGAGCGATTTCATGATCTCATCGGGTCGGCGCCAATCAATTATCTCATCGAACTTCGGATGCAGAAGGCCGCGTCCGAGCTTACGAGCACGCCAGCCACGGTCAAAGCGATTGCAAATAGGGTCGGTTATCATTCGCCGGCTGCTTTTTCGCGTGCATTTACAACCAGATATGGAAGATCACCCCGAGAGTTGCGCGCAGACTCAAAAGCATAATCTTTGCAAGACGTCCCAAATACGTTGCAAGAGCCCTCAGGTACCGTCCGGCGGCTTGCGCGGTCGATGGATTAGGGCCCATGGTCACGACGTTGGCTTTCGAAACTGTGACTAACAGTGGAAAAATGCAAACATAAAGAAGAATGCCCTCATAAACCCAATATTCGACGTTGGTGACCCACCCACATCGCAATTGAAATTGCGATTGTTAGGTCGGTCATTGCGTGAGAACTGGGCGCTGGTTTGCGATACAAACTCCTTGTCGTTCGAGCTAACTGCTTCACGACGGATAAAACGCTAAATTGACGAGTGAAAAACAGAACGCATTGGGATTGCCGTGCGTGCTGGGGTCATGCTGTCCGGCAATCTCGAAATGAGACTCTGGAGACAAAACGATGAAGATGACCTCGATCTTTGCGGCTGCATCGCTTGCCGCTCTTCTGGTAGGCGCAGCCGTTCCCGCTCTTGCGGCTGACGAATTCAATATTGCTCCTGGTTTGTCAGCCGCAGGCAAGCCGGTTGGCATGCACGGCAGCGATCCCGTGGCCTTGGTGACCACCTCTCGGAGCGTCACGGGTTCGGCAACGAATACCGTCATCCACGAAGGTATCGCCTATTACTTCTCGAATGCTGAGAATGCCAATACGTTCAAGGCATCGCCAGCGCGTTATCTCCCGCAGAACAACGGCTTCTGCACCTTCGGTGTCTCCGTAGGCAAGAAATTCGATGGCGACCCGCGCTACTCGGCGGTTGTCGACGGCAAGCTCTATGTGTTCCTCAACGAAGAGATTTATAACAACTTCTTGAAGGACCGCGCCGGCACCATTTCTAAGGCCGCCGCCAACTGGCCGCGTATCATGCATACGGCT
The DNA here is from genome assembly GCA_037143285.1 of Alphaproteobacteria bacterium. GTDB lineage: Bacteria > Pseudomonadota > Alphaproteobacteria > Rhizobiales > Phreatobacteraceae > Phreatobacter. Next base: position 2,467 of record JBAWYY010000234.1, read on the forward strand.
GCCACTGCCCTCTGATCTCGTCATCCTTCGCCGTGCCTTGGTCTTTTCCGCGGCACGGCGAAGCTTTGTCAGGCCCGCGGGTCCCGACGACGCGGTCAATTGTATTCAGGTCATTGTCGTCAAACCGCTTTTGAAGCAGCATTTTAGGGCGCACCGCTTGCCCTCGCCTGCGGTCTCGTGTAAGAGCCGCGCCTTCCGGATCGCCTGGCCGATTAAGGGCTGCCAAGTCGATCCCGAACGCTCATCCGAGCATATCAGAGCGGCCCGCTCCGGGTTTATCACCCGGGGATGTGCTGTCTCGCAGAACCACGAGAGAGCCAAATGCCCAAGGTGAAGACGAAGTCAGGCGCGAAGAAGCGCTTTAAAATCACGGCCACCGGCAAGGTGAAATACACTCAGTCCGGCAAGCGCCATGGCATGATCAAGCGGTCGAACAAGCAGATCCGTGAACATCGCGGCACTGCAGTTCTGTTCGAATCCGACGGCTACAACGTGAAGAAGTACTTCCTGCCGAACGGCTGATCGCCCATCCGCAGGATCGAAAACACCACGCTTTTTCAGGAGATCAGCCGCCATGGCCCGCGTCAAACGGGGCGTTACCGCCCATGCCAAGCATAAAAAGACCCTCAAGGCCGCCAAAGGCTTCCGGGGTCGTCGTAAGAACACCATCCGCGCTGCAAAGGCTGCCGTCGACAAGTCGATGCAGTACGCCACACGCGACCGGCGCGCCAAAAAGCGCAATTTCCGGGCGCTCTGGATTCAGCGCATCAACGCCGCTGTGCGTGAGCACGGCCTGACCTATTCCCGCTTCGTCGACGGTCTGATCAAGGCCGGCATCGAGGTGGATCGCAAGGTCTTGTCCGATCTCGCCATCACGGCGCCCGAGGGCTTTGCGGCTCTCGTCGAGAAGGCCAAGAGCTCGCTGCCGCAGGCGGCCTGAGCGCTTTAATTCCCTTTGAGGCTTTGAGCCCGCGTCGCTTCGGTGGCGCGGGCTTCCTCGTTTGGGCTATCGCAGTCATAAAGGACGCGATAGCAACGGGGCGAGTGATGACACCGGACGTCTGCACGATAGGGCTTGCGCGATGCAGGGTTTAACCGCCGAACTGATCAAGGGGCTCTGGTACGTGGCGGCCCCTGGCCGAGAGCTGAAGCTCGGCAAGACGCTCGCCAAGACCTTGGTCGGCGAGCCCGTGCTGATGGGTCGCGCCCGTGACGGCCAAGTCTTCGCGATCCGCGACAATTGCCCCCATCGCGGCATTCCGCTTCGCTACGGCACCTTTGATGGCGAGACCGTGCAGTGCTGCTATCACGGCTGGCGTTTCGATACGGCTGGCACCTGCGTCGAGATCCCGTCGCTCCGCGAGGGCCAGGAAATGGACCTCTCCAAGATCCGCTGCGGGTCTTACCCTTGCGTCGAGCAACAGGGGCTCATTTGGATTTTCTTTCCGCGCGCCGGCGAGACGCCGGCTGAGGCGGGCTTCCCGACGCCGCCGATGATGCCGGACTTTGAGGCCTCCGTGGCCCCACGCTTCCATTGCGTTTTGCCCTTTGCCTGCTCGGTGGATCATGCGGCCTTCGGCCTGATGGACCCCACGCATGCGGCCTATGTCCATACCTCCTGGTGGTTCAAGAAGGGGGCGACCAAGCTGCGACCGAAGGAAAAGCGCTTCGCGCCCTCGGAGCTCGGCTGGTCGATGGTGCGCCACGAACTGCCGCCCCAGAACATCGCCTATAAGGTGCTCGGCACGCCGGTGACCACCGAGATCAGCTATATGCTGCCGGGATTGCGGATCGAGAATATTCGCGGCGCCACCCATCAGGCGACAGGCTTGACCGCGATCACGCCGGTGAACGAGGGCGAGACCGAGGTGCATCAGTTCTTCTGGGTGTCGGCTGGCTGGATGACCGCGCTGAAACCCCTGTTCCAGCATCTGATGATGGTGTTCTTGGATCAGGACCGGCGCGTGGTGATCCAGCAGCGCGAAGGCTTGGTCCACGACCCCAAGCTCATGCTGATCAATGACGCCGATACTCAGGCACGCTGGTGGATGCGGGTGAAAGACGCGTTCCTGCGGGCGCAGGCCGATGGCAAGCCCTTTGAGAACCCGGTGCAACCGATGACGCTGCGCTGGCGCAGCTGACCGATCGTCAGGCTTGAAAGCTTACACCCGCAAGCCCGCCCCGCAGGCCTAGATGCTGGGCGATGGTGGCCGCTACATCGCTAAAGCCGCGAGGCCCCATGGGGCCGGGCTTAAGCGCCCCGCCAAATGCCAGGATCGGCACGTGCTCGCGGGTGTGGTCGGTGCCTTTGAAGGTCGGGTCGCAGCCGTGATCGGCTGTAATGATCAGGAGATCGTCAGGGCGAAGTCGCGCAAAAAGCGCGGGGAGCCGCCGGTCAAAGGCCTCAAGTGCGCGGCCATAGCCGAGGGGGTCACGGCGATGGCCGTAAAGGCTGTCGAAATCGATGAAATTGGCAAAGAGAAACCCACCGGG
>JBAWYY010000235.1:0-4942 GCA_037143285.1 Alphaproteobacteria bacterium
AGGCCCGAGGCCCGGGCCATGTCGCTGCGATCGGCGGCGCCGTTAATGCCGCGCGAAATCTCTTCCGTCGCCGCGGTCTGCTCGTGAACCGCGGCTGCGATCCCGCCGGAGATGTGATCCATTTGCTCGATGGTGGAGGCGACCTTCTGGATCGAGTTCACCACATCATCGGTCGCCTGTTGAACCGCTTCAATCTGCTTGGCGATTTCGCCTGTCGCATTGGCGGTCTGGGACGCGAGTTGCTTCACCTCTGAGGCGACCACCGCAAAGCCACGACCGGCTTCGCCAGCGCGCGCGGCCTCGATGGTGGCGTTCAAAGCGAGCAGATTGGTCTGCGAGGCAATCGTGCTGATGAGATCAACGACCTGACCGATGCGGGCGGTCAGCGACCCGAGATTGCCGACATAGTCGGAGACCCGCCGAACTTCAGCCACCGCCGTGTTGCTGATGGTCGCGGCCTGAGAGACCTGCGATCCGATCTCGTTCACGGAGGCCGAGAGTTCGGTCGTGGCCGCCGAGACGGCCTGCACATTCTCCGAAGCCGCGCTGGTCGCGTCGCTCGCGGTCGTCGAGTTCTCCTGCGCCCGGTTGGCGCTGTCGAAGAGATTGGTCGCAGCCGATGCCATGGCATTGGCATCGGTAGCGAGCATTTCGGTGATGGAACCCACGACTGTTTCGATTTCTTCAGCCACGTGGTGCATGACCTTGTGGCGTTCGGCGGCAGCCGCCTCACGCTGGTAGGCGGCGTCCTTCTCAAGCGTCAAATTGCGCTCGAAGGCCTGCTTGAACACTGCAACCGCGCGGGCCAGAACGCCGATCTCATCTGTCGCGGTCGCATGGGGCACGCTCACCGCCATGTCGCCTCCCGCGATCCGCTGTGTGGCGTCTGTCAGCGAGGTCAGCCGCGCAATGGCGCGTGAGACGAGGAGCACGATCAGCGGCACGATGATCAGCATCAAAACCGCGATCTTCGCCCCGATGCTGGAGGTGTATTGCGACAGCTGCTGGGTGACATTGGCGGTCGATTTATAGAGCGCAATCGACAAGTCCTGACCATTGTCCGAACGCAGGCCTTTGACCCGCATGCGATAGCCCTGGCCGGCGACGATTTCGTCCGTCGCGCTCGCATCGGCGCGCGCGGATGCCTCTTGGGCCGCTGCCGGGATCAGGAGGTCTTTGACGTCGACGCCCGAGAAGGTCGAGGCCGTCACCGCCGAGCGGGTCATTAACACGACTTCGAGGCCCGATACGCGCTTGATCTCCGCCGCGGTTTCAGCGCGCAAACGAGCACCCACATTGATGGTCCCGATAACAGCGCCAGAGGTGCCCTTCAGCGGCCGCACCGAGGCCCACGAGGCTTCGCTCGATGTGGGCGAGACGGTGAGGGCAGAGTGGTGGTTGCCCGCCAGCGCCGTCACGATGGACGGCTCCTTAGATTTATCATCGCCATGGCGGCTCGGATTATGACCGCGCCGGATGATGCGACCATCTTTGCCGGCAACCTCAAGGGTCGCAACGGTCGCATCGGCCTGTTGGAGATCTTTCAGAAGACCGACCAAGAGCGGCTCAAGGGCCGCGCCATCATTGCGCTCGACGGCCGCAACGATGCCGGGATGAGCGGCGAGAAGGGTCGTATGCGCACCCATGCGGCGGCCGATTTCGTTCAGGACTTCGCTGGCTTCTTGGACGCCGCGATTGAGCTCGCGCTGGCTTTCCTCGCGGGCCACGTCGGCCACAGTGCCATAGGAGAGCGCTGCGACGATCATTGCCGGCGCCATCACGAGAATGATCGCGGCAATGATGGCTTTCAGGCGCAATGACATTGTGGAAGTTCCTTACCTATGGTCACTCAAACATGACAAGGGAGCGTGAACTTTCGGTAAAAGATCACCTAAGTGTTTTTATCGCTTGAGGTATTTAGGTAATAAAACGCTCATCGCTAGCGCCCTACAACCGGGCGGAATCGAAGCTTTAGACCTTATGGTCTTACGTGGCGGTCGGCGTTGGCGAGGCACGCCGTCTCGCGTTTTCTTGTTTCCCCCTATGGCGTGGGATGTGATTAAACAGGCGCCTGCGCGGGAGTGAGCATGGAATCGATCTATTATGTGATGTGTTGGGCCTGCCATCGGAAATGCAAGCATTGTTACGAGGATCGTTTTCGGCCCTATCTGCGTGCGGATCTCGAAAAGGTCGTTGCCGAGGCTGAGCGGAACGCGCCACGGATCATCGCCAATTTCCCCGACCGTCTCACCTATCTCGATCCCGAAGATCCCAATCCCGACGGCTCGTTCAAAGAGAAGATCGGCCGCGTCATCTTGTCGGGCGGCGAAAGCCTGATCGATCCCGTCCGCGAGCGCGTCACCTATCGGGCGATCGAGCTTCTGACCGAGAAATATCGCGCCCAAGGCGGCGTCAACATCGTGCTCCAGACCACGGGCGACGTACTCACCGGGCCGATCTTGGATGATCTCCTCGCCCGCGGCGTGACGATGATCTCCATTGCCTCCACTGATCGCTTCCATGTCGGCATCGATACGCCCGAGAAGCAGCAGGCCTTCCTCGCTGAGTTGACTGCCCTCTTCGACAGTCGCGGCGTAAAACGCGCAGGCCTTGCCTCTGCCGCCAATCGTCGCTGGCACGATGACGAGGGTCCGGTGTGGAACGCCTTTGGCGCCAGCGAAGACACCTGGATCGGCAAGATCTGGCCGCGTGGGCGTGGCTGGACCAATGGTCTCTCCACGGCGACCCTTGCCGATAACTTCTGCAATCGCTGGTCTGGCGGCCTCGGCTTCCTGAACCATCGCTTCGCGGGCTCGGAAGTCTCTGTTGAGCCCGATGGCGCTGTCTATCCCTGTTGCATCAAGACCACCGTCCCCATCGGCAATTTGAACGAGGAGGGCCTCATCGGCATCCTCGACAGTCTGGTGGGCGATCCCTCGTTTGAAGCGATTGCGATGGGCCATCCCGAACGGATGGGCGTCACACGCGGCTGGTCGCCCGAGACCTTTTTGGCCAAATCGAAGACCACCACACCGAAGGGCGCGCCCTATCAGAACCTCTGCATCGGCTGCGACGCCTTTCACCGGGACGTGTTGAAGCCGGTGATCGAAGAGATTCGCGCTCGCCGCCTTGGTCGTGCTCAAGTTGCAGCCGAGTAAGAAGCGATAAGTCCCCCGAGAGAGCTGATGCTGATCACCCGCCGCCACTTTGCCGGAGCTGCCCTGGGCCTAAGCCTGATGCCGACGCTCGCAAGAGCGCAGGGCGCAAGGTTTGCCGATGTGCTGGCGGCCGCCCGCGGCCAGACCGTGTTCTGGAACGCTTGGGGTGGCGATGAGCGCACCAATGCCTTTATCGCTTGGCTCGGCCAAGAATCTCAGCGCCGCTTCGGCGTCACCATCACCCACGTGCGCTTGCGTGATACGGCCGAGGCGGTCACCCGCGTGGTCGCGGAGAAGCAGGCGGGGCGGCTTACCGGCGGCTCCGTCGATCTCATCTGGATCAACGGGCCGAACCTGCTCGCCATGAAAGCGCAGGGCCTGCTGCACGGCCCCTTCGTCGAAACGCTGCCGAATTGGGGCCTCGTCGATACCGTCAACAAGCCCTCGACCGTGACGGACTTCACCGTGCCGGTGGAGGGTATGGCTGCCCCCTGGCGCATGGCGCAGGTGGCCTTCGTCTATGATGCCGCGCGCACGCCGCTCGCAGGCCTGCCGAAGTCCATGGCCGCGATGGTGGGCTGGGCACGCGCTCATCCGGGCCGCCTGACCCATCCCAATGCCCGTAACTTCTTAGGTGCTACCTTCCTGAAACAGGCCTTGATGGAACTGGCGGTTGATCGCGAGCGTCTTGGCCGCGAAGCGACTGAGAGCGAATTTGCGGCCAATACCGCGCCCTTGTGGGACTGGTACGATCAACTGAGGCCGCATCTGTGGCGACAGGGACGCGAGTTCCCCGAGAGCGGACCGGCCCAGCGGCAAATGCTCAATGACGGCGAGATCGATATGCTGATCTCGTTCAACCCCGCTGAGGCAGCCGTTGCCATCGCCAACAGGCTGTTGCCCAGCACAGCGCGGGCCTATGTGCTGGCCGGCGGCACCATCGGCAATACCAGCTTTGTCGCGATCCCCTTCAATGCCAGCCACAAGGAGGGCGCGATGGTGATCGCCAATATGCTCCTTGAGCCGGCAATTCAGGCGCGCGCCCAAGACCCGCGCCATCTCGGCAGTTTTACCGTGATTGATCTCGACCGGCTCTCCCCGGGTGAGCGCCAGCATTTCGCTGATTTGAGTGCGGTTCCAGCCCTTCCCACCAATGCCGAGCTTGGGCGACCCCTGCCCGAACCGCACCCATCCTGGATGACGCGCATCACCGCCGTCTGGGAACAGCGCGTGGTCCGCTAACCCGTGCTGCGGTTCATTCCCGCCGTCACCGTGACGCTGATCATCGGCCCAATCTTGGCCGGGCTTGTCGGCACGCTGCTTCCCGCCTTCGGCTTTCTGCCGGCCATCGGACGCGACGGTTTTTCCCTTGAGGCCTGGCGCGAACTTATCGCAACGCCCGGGCTTTTCACCTCGCTGCGCCTAACCATTACAGCCGGTTTCGGCGCAACCATCCTGTCGCTGGTCATGGCGGTCGGCTTCGTCACCACTGCCGCGAGGCATCCCGCGCTGAAGCGTTTCGAACAGGCGCTGGCGCCCCTCCTTGCAGCACCCCATGCGGCGCTCGCCCTCGGTTTTGCCTTTCTGATCCTGCCCTCTGGCTGGATCGCGCGGATTATTTCGCCGGAACTGACCGGCTGGACCCAGCCGCCAGCCATCGTCACCGTGCGCGATATGGCGGGCCTCTCCTTCATGATCGGCCTCGTGCTGAAGGAAGCGCCCTATCTCGTACTGATGATCCTCTCAGCGCTGAACCAGACGCCCCATCGCCAGATTGTGGCGGC
>JBAWYY010000236.1:0-4920 GCA_037143285.1 Alphaproteobacteria bacterium
CGTCACCGCCAGGAAGGTGAGGATGCCGCCCAAAAGGCGGGTCGCCCCGTTTTCGGGAAAGCGCGGAAAGAGCGCTGAAAAGAGATGATTAGCGGCGAGATAGAGCCCGTGCAGCAGGCCCCAGATCACGAAGGTCCAGCCTGCCCCGTGCCAGAGCCCGCCGATGGTCATGGTGGCGATGACGGCAAAAAGCGCGATTCCCAAACCATTCCGGCTGCCGCCCAGAGGTATGAAAATGAGATCGCGGAGGAAGCGCGATAGCGTGATGTGCCAGCGCCGCCAGAAGTCGCGAATCGAGGTCGCCTTATAGGGCGAGAAGAAGTTCATCGGCAGGGTTAGCCCGAAGATGAAGGCGAGACCCACCGCCATGTCGGAATAGGCAGAAAAATCGAAATAGATTTGGAAGCCGTAACCGAAGGCCGCGATCCAGCCGTCGAGGAAGCCTATGGTGTGGCCGTTGCGGGCGGCATCGAAGATATTGTCGATATAGGGCACCTGCGGGTCCATCAGCACCGTCTTTTTGAACAGGCCGATGGCGAAGATGGTGAGCCCAATCGCGACTTGATCGGCCCGAAGTTGCCAGTCCGTGCGCGCGGCAAGCTGGGGCAGCATGTCGCGCTGCGAGACGATGGGTCCGGCGATCAGGTGGGGGAAGATCACCACCATGAAGACATAGTGCCAGAAGGTCAGGTGCTCGACCTTGCCCTGGCGCATATCGGTGAGGAAGCCGATCTGCTGGAAGGTGAAGAACGAAATGCCGATGGGCAGAATGATCTCAGGAATCGGTATCGGCGGCGAAAACAGCGCATTCCACTGGCCTAAGATGAAGGCCGTATATTTGAAATAGCCGAGGAGGCCGACATTGCCGAGGCAGCCCAAGGTATAGAGCACGGTCCCGAAGAGCTTGCCGCGATAGTGCCGGATGCCGATCGCCAGGCTGTAATTGATCAGGATCGAGACCAAGAGCAGCGGCAGGAATTCGAGCATCCAGGATGCATAGAAGACGATGGAGGCGGCGATCAGAAAGGCCTTGGCCGCGCCAGCGCCGCCCTTCGCCACCTGCCAATAGAGGAGCAGCGTGACGCCCAAAAAGGCGAGGAAGAGATGGGAGGCGAAGACCATGCCTCCCCCCTAAACGGCAGGCGCCGCGCTGACAACCGGCGCTCGCCCGAGGTCAGCGGCAGGGACGGCCTGTCGCATCTGTCGTTCTGCGTATCCGACTTTCGTCAAACGTCGTAGCGCCCGCTCATTGCGCCGCACAAGCTAACCCTTTATTCAATGACCCACTTCTTGACATGGGGATGTCGCCACGCATGGCTGACTCGAAGCTTTCGCCCGACCGACCGCTATCGCCGCATCTGCAGATTTACCGGCCGATGCTGACGACGATGATGTCGATCGCTCATCGCCTGACCGGCATTGCGCTGTTCTTCGGCACCATGCTGCTTGCCTGGTGGCTGGTCGCTGCCGCCTCGGGGCCGAGCGCCTATGCCGCTTTCCAATGGTTTGCGGGCTCTTGGCTCGGCCGTTTGATCATGTTCGGCTACACCTGGGCGCTCGTTCACCACATGCTCGGCGGATTGCGCCATTTCGTCTGGGATACCGGCCGCGGCTTCAGCCCGACCGAGCGTGAGCTTCTCGCGCGGGCGACCATTGTCGGTTCCGTGGCGCTGACGCTGGTGATCTGGATCATCGGCTACGCGCTGCGCGGCGGCATCTGAGGGGAGCGGTCACATGGCAGAATCACAATCCTCACTTCGCACGCCGCTTGGCCGGGTCCGTGGGCTCGGGTCCGCCCGCTCCGGCACCGAACATTTCTGGATGCAGCGGCTCACCGCTGTCGCCAACGTGCCGCTGTCGCTGTTCATGGTCGGTCTGATCATTTCGCTCATGGGCAGCAACTATGCCGCAGTGAAATCGACCCTTGGATCGCCTATCGTCGCGATATCCGTGATTTTGTTCGTGATCTCGGCGACTTGGCATATGCGGCTTGGGATGCAGATCGTCATCGAGGACTATGTGCATGCCGAAGGCACCAAGATCGTGCTGCTGCTCGCGAACACGTTCTTCACGGTGGTGGTCGCTCTTGCCTCCATCTTTGCGGTCCTGAAACTGAGTTTCGGGGTCTGACGATCCACCCTCTCTCCGATGGAGCCTGACCATGGCCGAGGCCGCCGCCGTCACGGGTCGTAGCTACGACATTACCGACCACACCTATGACGTTGTCATTGTCGGCGCCGGTGGCGCGGGCTTGCGCGCCGTTGTCGGCTGCGCTCAGGCCGGTTTGAAGACCGCCTGTATCTCCAAGGTGTTCCCGACCCGCTCACACACGGTTGCGGCCCAGGGCGGCATTTCCGCCTCGCTCGGCAATATGGGCGCCGACGACTGGCGCTGGCATATGTACGACACGGTCAAGGGCTCCGACTGGCTCGGCGACCAGGACGCCATCGAATATCTGTGCCGTGAAGCCCCGGCCGCCGTCTATGAGCTCGAACATTGGGGCGTGCCCTTCTCGCGCACCGGCGAGGGCAAGATCTATCAGCGCCCCTTCGGCGGCATGACCACCCATTACGGCAAGGGCACGGCCCAGCGCACTTGCGCTGCCGCCGACCGCACGGGCCACGCGATCCTGCACACGCTCTATGGTCAGGCGCTCAAAAACGACGCTGAGTTCTTCATCGAATATTTCGCCATCGACCTGATGATGAGCGAAGATGGCCGCTGCCTCGGCGTTGTCGCGCTGAAGATGGACGACGGCACGCTGCATCGCTTCCGCGCCCGCACCACGATGTTGGCGACCGGCGGCTATGGCCGCGCTTATTTCTCAGCGACCTCTGCCCACACCTGCACGGGCGATGGCAATGCCATGGTGTTGCGCGCCGGCCTGCCGCTTCAGGACATGGAATTCATTCAGTTCCACCCGACCGGCATTTACGGCGCGGGCTGCCTCATCACCGAGGGCGCACGGGGCGAAGGCGGCTATCTCACCAATTCAGAGGGTGAGCGCTTCATGGAGCGATATGCCCCTTCGGCCAAGGACCTTGCCTCGCGTGACGTGGTCTCCCGCGCCATGACCATGGAAATCCGTGGCGGCCGCGGTGTGGGTAAGAACAAGGACCACATCTTCCTGCATCTCGACCATCTCGACCCCAAGGTGCTGCATGAGCGCCTGCCGGGCATTTCGGAATCGGCCAAGATCTTCGCCGGCGTCGATGTGACCAAGGAACCGATCCCGGTTCTGCCGACGGTGCACTATAATATGGGCGGCATCCCCACCAATTATCGCGGCGAAGTGCTGACGAAAAAGGGCGGCGACCCCGACACCATCGTGCCGGGCTTGATGGCCATTGGCGAAGCCGCCTGCGTGTCAGTGCACGGCGCCAACCGCCTGGGCTCGAATTCGCTGATCGATCTCGTGGTGTTCGGTCGTGCGGCGGGTGCCCGCGCCGCCGAAATCGTCACACCCGGCGAAAAGCATCCGGAACTGCCGAAGGATGCGTCCGAAATGGCGCTGTCGCGGCTTGACCGCTTCCGCAATGCCAAGGGCTCGACCTCGACGGCTGAGCTTCGCCTCTCCATGCAGCGCACCATGCAGTCGAATTGCGCGGTGTTCCGCACCGGTGAGATTTTGGAAGAGGGCCAGAAACTGATCCATCAGGTCTGGAAGGGCTCGGACGACGTGAAGGTCACCGACCGCTCGCTGATTTGGAACTCCGACCTCATTGAGACGCTCGAATTCGACAACCTGATATCTCAGGCGGTTGTCACGATGGATTCGGCCGCCAACCGCACGGAAAGCCGCGGCGCCCATGCGCGTGAGGACTTCTCGGAGCGCAATGATAAGGAATGGATGAAGCACACCCTGTCCTTTGCCGACACGGTGAAGCAGACGGTGAGCATCGACTATCGGCCGGTGCACACCTACACGCTGTCCAATGACGTGCAGTATATCGAGCCCAAGGCACGCGTGTACTGAGGCTCGATCTTGATCATCCTCGGCTTCTATCGGTCGCACGACGCTTGTGCTGCCCTTTACGACGACTATCGGTGCTTGGCATCGGTGGCGTTGGAGCGGGTCAGCCGGGTTAAAACCGATGGGTTTCGCTATCCGGCCGAGGCGGTGGACGAGTGTCTTGCGCAGGCCGGGCTGAAGGCCTCCGATATCGACGTGATCTGCTTTCCGCGGACGAGCTATCCGGGCACCGAGATACGTCGCCCGTTTCGCCGTTTCGGCGGCCTGATCGCGGATAAGAGCGTCGATCCCATCGCGCCCTTGCGGTCGGGTCGGGTGACGAGCCTTGATGAGGTGATCGATACCGAGGCCTATTGCGCGGCCAAGGGCCTGCCGGTTGACGCCCAACGCTATTTCTACAACCACCATGCCGCCCATGCGCTTGCGACCCTTGCGCATGTGCCGGGCGACGACGTGCTACTCTACACCTCCGACGGCGGTGGTGACGACGTCTATTACTCCGCTCGCCTTTTGAAGGACGGTCGCCTCAACGATCTCTTTGGCGGCGAAGCGGACACGCTGTCGCCCAGCCAAAAGCCCTCCGACAGCCTCGGCAAACTCTATGCCTATGTGACCGAGGCCCTTGGCATGAAGGCGCTGCGTCATGAGGGCAAGGTCTTGGGGCTCGCCGCCTTCGGCAAGCCCATCCATGCCGACCGGTTGAGCGATCTCTCTGCGGTCGGCGAAGACGGCCAGATCCGCTGCGGCCTGCCGCGCTGGCGGGTGCGCCATCTCGTCAATACGCTTGCAAAAAAGACCTCTCGCGAGGATATGGCGGCCTCCGTGCAGGAGACCCTGGAGCGGATTACGCTTGAGGCGCTCGACAATATCGTCGCGCGCTCGCCGGCATCGCGGCTTGGGCTCTCGGGCGGGGTTTTCGCCAATGTGAAGCTCACCCAGCGGATCGC